>CAZIBA010000091.1:0-7379 GCA_964536795.1 uncultured Planctomycetota bacterium
CTCACCTGGACACACGTCCTGGGCGAGGACGAGCCCCACCGTCCCGACCGGGTGACCGCCATCGCCTTCGACCCCACCCGGACCGACACCGTCTGGGCCGCCTTCACAATCTACCAGTCGGAGTCGGGCAGCTTCCTCTTCCGCAGCGCCGACTCGGGCCAGACCTGGCAGCGCGTCGAAGGCTGGACCGGGAGGCGGGCCGACGTCATGCAGCTCTTCGTCGGCCCCAGCGGCCCCAGCGACACTGGCCCGGTCTTCGCCGCCACCGCCCGGGGCGTCTTCCGGAGCGACGATGACGGTGCCCATTGGTTGCTCAGGGACAAAGGCATCCGCGGGCTCGGCATCAACGCCTTCGCCGCCGGGATGGTCCGGGGCTCCGCTGCACCCCGACTGTACGTGGCCGTGCGGAGCCAGGTGAGCGAGGGGAAGTTCCTCGGTGGCGTCTATCGTTCCGACGACCTGGAGACTCCTGGCGGCCCGTCACCAGTGGACTGGACACGGTTGTCCGCTCCGGGCAGCGCCGAGCCTTTCCTGACTACATCCGCATGACCGCCTGCGCCACCGACGGCGATACCGTCTACGTGGGCAGTCGGGGAAGCGGACGGGGCCGAGAGCGCCAGTCCACCGTCTACCGCACAAGCGACGGCGGCCTGCACTGGGAGCCCATCCTCTTCGGTGACCGTCGCTACCCACCCACCAACGTCGAAGACGACTGGCTCACCCTGGACACCGACTGGTGGTGGGGTGGCACGGCCATCGGACTGGCCTGCCGACCGGCAGACCCCGACGATCTAATCTTCACCGACGCCGGCCGGGCCATCCGCACCCTCGACGGCGGCAAGACCTGGTTCCCCATCTACACCCGTCACGTGCGCGACCGGCTCTGGACGGGTATCGGCCTGGAGGTGACCACCTGCTACCGCTACCGCTTCGACCCCCACGACCCCCAGCGCACCTACATCACCTACACCGACGTCGGCTTCTTCGTCAGTCCCGACCGGGGCAAGACCTGGCAGCACGGCGCCAAGGGCACCCCCTGGACCAACACCTGTTACGAGATCGCCTTCGACCCTGAGGTGCCCGGCCTCATCTGGGGCGCCTGGGGGAACGCCCACGACCTCCCCCACTGGAAGATGCTCCACGGAGGCACCCCTCCGCACTGGCGGGGAGGCATCTGCCGATCCACGGACGGGGGAGAGAACTGGGAGCCACTGGGTACGACCAGCGGCTTCCCGCTGGGCACGACAACCACCGTCGTGGTCGACCCGGCGAGCCCGAAGGGTCGGCGCACGGTGTACGCCGGCGTCATTGGCAAGGGCGTCTTCAAGTCCACCGACGGCGGCGAGTCCTGGGTGAAGAAGAGCGAGGGCATCGACCTGCGCACCAATGCCAACGTCTGGAGGCTCATCCGCGCCGAGGACGGCGCCCTCTACTGCGCGACCACCATCGCCTACAGGAACGAGAAACCCGTACCTGGAGTGCTCTACCGGTCACGCGACGGAGCCGAGCACTGGGAACTGGTCAACACCAACCAGCCCATGCCCTGGATCTGGGGGGTGCAGGTCGAACCAGGAAACCCCCAGGTGCTTTACGTGTCCTGCTTTGACGTCCCTGCTCCCGGCTTCCGGGCTATGGGGGCCTACAGCCCCTGGCCAAAGACCGAGGGAGGCGGGCTCTTCAAGTCCACCGATGCCGGTGGGAACTGGCAGCGCGTCCTGGACGTGTCCCAGGTCTGGGACGTCACCTTCGACCCCCGCGACCCCAAGGTGCTCTACGCCGGTACCTTGGCCAAGGGGGTCTTCAGAAGCGAGGACTCGGGGCAGACCTGGACCCACCTCGAGGGCCTGCCCTTCGTCAACACCCACAAGGTCACCTGCGACCCCGCCGACCCCGACTCGATCTACGTCACCACCTTCGGCGGGGGCGTCTGGAGGACCAGGGTCCGCTGAGGCTTGGGTGGTTCTTCCCCGGGTAGGCTCTCAAGAGGGCCTTACGTGGTCGCGGTGCCGAGCTCGCTAAGGTAGTCGTCGATGTGTTGGGCGGCGGAGAGGCCGTCGTGGATGGCCCGGGCTGCGGTCTCACCCCCGTTGGTGATGTCGCCACCGGCGTAGACCCCAGCACGAGAGGTCTCGTGGGTCTCCGGGTCCACGGCGACGAGTCCGTTGTCGGTCAGCTCGACGCCTGTGAGCAGCTCGGCGAGGTCGTCTGCGGGACGCTGTCCCAGGGCTTCGATCACCAAGTCCACGGTCAGCTCGCTCTCACTTCCCTCGGTGACCTGGGGTCGGCGACGACCCGAGTCGTCGGGCTCGGCCAACGACGTCCGGGCGATGAGCAGACCGGTGAGGGTGCCCGTGTCGTCGGTGACGTAGTCCACGGGCTGGCTGAGGATGAGGAAGTGGACGCCCGCGCGGAGTGCTGCGTCCCGCTCCTCGGGCCAGGCGGGGAGTTCGACGAAACTCCGACGATAGACCAGGTACACGTCCCGGGCGCCCAGCCGCTTGGCCGTGGTGGCTGCGTCCATGGCCGTGTTTCCACCACCCAGCACAGCCACCCTCTCAGGTACAGTCCTGTAGAGGCCACGCTTGACCTGGCGAAGGAAGGCGAGGGCATCCACAACCCCCTCCCTGGGACGCTCGGCGCCGGGCAGGGGCAGCGATTCACCCAACCCCAGGCCCAGGAAGACAGCGTCAAAGCCCTCACCAACCACGGCGTCCAGGTCGAAGCCGGTCCGCAGGGCTTCACCTCGACGCCAGGTGATGCGTTCGGTGGCCCTGCCTGTGAAGACGGCCTCGATCTCGGCCTTGGCCACGTCGTCACTGAGCCTCTCGGGTGGGATGAGGGCACGGGCCGTTCCGCCGGGCTCCTTGGAGGCGTCGAAGATGGCCACCTGGTGTCCCCGGCGAAGCAGTTCCGCAGCGCAGGCCAGCCCTGCCGGGCCGGCCCCCACGACGGCGATGCGCTTCCCCGAGGTGCTCTCGGGGACGGGAAGTTCGGTCCAGCCTTCGGTGCGGGCCCGCTCGCTCACGTAACGCTGAAGTGCACGGATGGGGACGCTCTTGCCCTGGAGGTGCCGTTGGATGCAGGCCCCTTCGCACTGGACCTCAGCGGGACAGGCGTAGGCGCAGATTTCGGGGAGGGGGTTGGCTTCGCGGAGGATTTCGTAGGCCCGGCGGTCGTCGCCATCGGCGATGGCTCTCACGAAGCCAGGCACGTCCACGCCGGCGGGGCAGCCGACAGTGCAGGTGGGAGCGACACACTCCCGACAGGCCTCGGCCAGGTCCCGAGCCACGGCCGGGTCGCGCAGACGTCCCTCCTGATAGATGGGGCCGTAGACTTCACCGTCGCGCACCACGCACCCGGCCCGGCCGCCATCACGCATAATCTGGGTGCAGGAGGAACAGGTGATGCAGACCTCGTGCGGGTCGAGGGCGTCCTTCTCGATGATACTGCGGGCAAAGTGGGGCATGGCGAAGGCGCCCCGGCCCAGCCCGCAGACGCTGGCCCAACCCTCCTGCAGAACACCGGCGGCGACGAACGGTGCGAACTCCCGGAGCCAGGTGTACCCTGTACCTATCACGGGGAGGTCGGGGTGGGCTTGCTGTACCTGTCGGGTGATGTTGATGAGCCTGGCTACACCCTCGAGTGGATGCTCGTCGGGAAGGCGGCCCCCGGCGATGGGTTCGTCGAAGGGACGGCCGTAGTGGGGGTTGTAGTAGGGGTTGGCGATGGAGACGTTCAAGACGTCCAGACCGACCTCCCGGAGCCTCCCCACCAACCTGATAGGCTCGGCGAGGTCGGGTTTGCTGCAGTCGTCCCTGTCGACGCCGAAGCCATACGGGTAGGGGATGGCGTCGTAGGCGTTGAGGCGACAGCCGAGGATTAGTTCGGGCACCTCCTCCTTCACTCGCTGGGCGATGGTGCGCAAGAAGCGGGTACGTCCGTCGAAGTCACCCCCGAAGGCACTCCCCTCCCGGGTGAAGGAGGCGTGCAGCTCGGCGATGAGGTAACGGTGGCAGCTCTTGACGTCGATACCGTCGAAGCCAGCCCGAAGGGCCAGCTTCGCTGCCTCGACGTAGAGGTCGATGAGCCGGCGGAGTTCGTCGTCGGGGATAAGGGGGTAGTCGGGCGGCAGGTCGTGCTGGGGGTCGAGCACCTCGGAGTGGTGGGCGATGATGGGTTTGGGAGGACCTTCCGGCTTGGAGTAGCGGCCGGAGTGAGTAATCTGGAGGATGAGGAGGGGATCGTGGCTGCTGCCCATCCCCCGATGAGCGGCCCGGCGAGTTTCCTCGACCAGTCGGGCGAAGTCGTCGGCGGTCTCGTCGTGGAGCCAGAGCTGGCGCGGATTGGCACGACCTTCGTGGACCACGGCGGTGGCCTCGAACCAGAGCAGTCCGGCCCCGCCGGCGGCGAAGCGTCGGTATCGGCGGAAGGTCAGTTCGTCGGGTCGGCCGTCGCCGGTGCCGTCGCAGCCCTCCATGGGGTGGATGGACATGGCGTTGGGAGCTCGCTTCCCGCCGATGTCGACCGGGGCCTTCAGACCTGAGAGGTCGCGGGAGACGGGCAGTTCCACTTTCAGCTCTTCGGCCTTGGCCAGCAGCTCCTGGAGGGAGTGGAAGCCGAACTTCTCGTGTCGTGTCTGCTCGGGCATGCGTTTGTCCTCGCGAAGCGGTGTCCGTCGCTGTTGCCGTAACCAAGAAAGGGAAGTATAACGCCTGAGAGAAAGGCAGCCAAGGGGCTGTGCCCCCTGCGTCATCCCCAGTTTTGGGGTGTTGTGGGTGGCACACCTTGAGCTTGCTCAAGGTGTGTGCGGAGCACCGGAAGGGATAAGCTCGCTGCTCTGAAAGAGTTACGGCAGCAACGTCCAATACTTCTTTCCCACGCTTCGCGCCCACCTTGGCAAAGCCAAGATGGGCCACCCCATGTGGGTAACCTCTTGCGATAACATGACTTACGGAAACTGGGGATGAGTCAGGCTGTGGCCATCGGCGGATGACCTGAGTGAGTGGAGGAGGACATGACCGCTTCGCAGTTGCGGAACCAGTACGGGAGCGACCTGCCCTGGTTCAGGGCCAACTTCCACGGCCACGCCCACGACGACGAAAGCGCCTGCGACCTGGTGGGGGCCTACGTGGAACTCGGCTGCCGGGTCATCGGCGTCGAGCCCTGGTACCTGAAGGCGGTGGAGGAGACGTTCGCCGACGAGGACGTGCTCCTTGTCCCAGCCCCGGAGGACGGGGCGTGGCCACACCTCCTCGCCATCGCACCCGAAAGGCCCGCCGGGCCGACGGACGAAGGGCCGACTGACCTCCAGGGGCGCATCGACGCCATCCGAGGCCGCGGGGCGCTGGCCGTTGCCTGCCATCCAGCCTGGAGCGGGGTCGGCGTTGGCGAGTTGAGCTCCCTCACCGGCTGCGCCGGCATCGAAATCTATAACGAAGCGGTTCAGCGCATCAACGGCAAGGGCCGGAGCCTGGAGACATGGGACCTGCTCCTGGCGCGGGGCAAGAGGGCCTGGGGCTTCGCTACCGACGACGCCCACAGCACCGGCGACCTGGCCGGCCGACCCGACGTGGGCCAGGGATGGGTGGTCATCCAAGCAGAGAGGCTGGAGCTCCCCGACGTGCTCCAAGCGGTCACAGAAGGTCGCTTCTACAGCTCTATGGGGCCGGAGTTCCGCCGCGTCGAGCTGGAGGGGGACAAACTGCTGGTGAGCACCAGCCCTTGTGTGGAGGTGCATTTCGTCAGCGCGGGCTCGGCCGGGCGAAGCACCTACACACCCGTCGGCTCACCTGAGACCGAGTTCGTGCTCGACCTCTCCGAGGCCGGTTGGCTGAAGACCTACCTCCGCATCGAGATCATCGACGCCAGCGGACGAACCGCCTGGAGCAACCCGCTCTTTGTCGTCCGGTAGCCTTCCGTCTCACACTTGAGGGAGCCACTGACCGAGGTCGGGCACGTGGCGGACAATCCCCGGCTCTCCCAACTTCCGATAGAGCTCTTCCGACCACTCGTAGCTCCCGGGTCGCCGGCCTACAAAGACCAGCTCGGCCGGCCAGAGGAGCCCGGCCACGTGCGGCAGGTCGGTCATCCGCAGGCAGTTGAGCATCTCGATGGCCGGGCCGGTGCCGTCGATCTCGCTGGGGGCGTTCTGAGTGGCCGGCGGTTCGTTGAGGATGATGGCTTTGACGTTCCCGTCCAGGAGAGCAGCGTAGAGGGCCACGGCCCCCATCTCGCCGCGGGCGGCGAGGGCGACGCGCTCGGGGTCCACACCGGGGTACTGCCTGATGGCCTCGAGGGCCCGGAGGGTGTCCCAGACGCGCATGGACGCGATGGTCTTGCCCGTGATGGCCGAGGCCCGCCTGAGGTGCCACTGGAGCGAAGGGCTCCAGGAGGTCGCTCCAACGCCTCTCACGTCCACACAGGCGCGAACCCAGGTGTTGTCGAGGTGCCGGGCAAAGCCCTCGAACTCCCAGCGCTCGTGCTCGGGGCTTCGCAGGAAGAGCAGAGCCGGTGCCGGCCCGTCCTGGGCAGGCTCGGGCACGGATATCCTGGCCCGAAGCACGATGCCCTCTTCGGAGGTGAAGTCGAGGAGGGAACCGACGGCGGCGCCGCCAGCGAACTCCTGCACGGTGGTGGGGCCGAGCCCGGGCGCTCGGCGGGGGAAGTGGCCGAAGGTCTTTCGCCGTAAGGCATTGACGAGGCGCTTTCGCACCTGCAGCAGGTGCTCAGCGTCTCGCACCCGGGGCGGGTCGGCGAGCTTGACGAAGGAGTCCTGGATGATGGAGGAGCGCTCGTCGGCGGGAGGGGGTCCGCTGAAGACCCGAAGCACCTCGTCCGGTTCCTGGGCCTGGGGGTCGGTGTTGATGTCCTCGATCTGGTCGGCGGGAACGTCCTCGCCCTTCAGGTGCTTGATGAACCAACTGAAGATGCCCGTGCGCGAAAGCTGGTGATAGGAGTGGGGCCCGGGGGTGGCTATGAGCGTGCACCTATCGCCAATGCCCAGCAGCTCGTAGACGTGCTTCACCTTCTCGTAGGTCTCCCGGATGGAGGCGATGGAGTAGATGCCGTCGCGGTCGGCCGAGCCGATGAGCAGGGCCCGGGGGGCGATGAGGGCCCCCAGGTCGGCCAGGTCCCAGCCGTAGGTGTTGATGAAGAACATGCAGTCGCAGTGACCGTCCACCGTGCGCTCGTAGACGTGGGCAGCGAGGGTTCCCGTCCCGCAGACCGGGGCCACGGCCTTGCAGCGGGTGTCGGCTGCACCCAACCACCAGGACGCCGACCCCCCACCTGAGATGCCGGTCACCCCGAGCTTGTCGCCGTCCACCTCGGGCCGCCCCTCGAGAAGGTCCAGACCGCGGAGCCCGGTCCACAGCTCGAAG
>CAZIBA010000092.1:0-7376 GCA_964536795.1 uncultured Planctomycetota bacterium
TTGTCGGCCGGACGTGTGAGGGGTCCAACCTCGAGTGTGAGTGAGGAGGGGAAGCCGAGGGTGCTCGCAAGCTCGCACCTTGGCTTCGTGGAGGTGGTATGGTCGGAGACGTGACATCGCCAGGTCCCCAGGGGCCTGTCCCGAGCCCGGTCGAGGGGCCTGTCCCGCCTGTCCTGAGTCAGGTCGAAGGAAGCTCAGTCGAGGGGGGCTCTGCCGAAGCTGCGTCCCCCCAGCGAAGGGAGGAGGAGCACCTGGGAGTGGGTTGGCTCGTCGCCGGCCGATTCCTGCTGGTGGTCGTCAGCCTGGTCATCATCTTCACCCGTCAGGTGGGTCGTTCTCCCTGGGCCGTGCTGGGCGAGCCCCCGGCCCTCCTGCTGGTGGGTTGCCTGCCGTTGGGCCTCTTGTATCTCCTGTTCCTCCCCCGGGTGCGTTCCCGGGTCGGCTTCGCCCGCACCCAGATCTTCGTCGATGTGGCCATCGTCATCCTCCTCGTCTACATGACCGGCGGGGTGGACAGCAACCTCATCTTTCTCAACTTCGGTCCCATCCTGGCTGCTAGCTCTCTGCTGGGTCTGACGGCCGGTGTGCTCTGCGCTTCGGTTTCGGCCATCGGCGTCGCCCTGGTCACCCTGGCGCACTTCCTGGCCTTCCTGGGACGGTCCTCCGGTCTGCCCCTGGTGACGCCCGCCTGGGCTCCCACTTTCCCCCAGACCTCTCTGGCCACCCCGTTGTTCCTCCTCTTCGAGCCTGCCCCCGGTCTGGTGGCCCAGGCCGTCAGCTTCTACCTGGTGGCCATACTCTCGGGAACGCTCTCGGCCAGGCTCAAACGCAGCCGCATCCTCAACGAGGAAATCCTGGAGAAGCTCATCGAAGGGGTGCTGACCATCAGCCGAGACGGCGCTGTGGTCTTCCTCAACCAAAGGGCCCGGGAGCTCCTGGGCGTGGGACCCGATGAGGCCGTGACCGGACGGCCCTGGCGGGGGATCGTCCCCAACCGCCTGCGGACCCTCCTGACGCCGATCGTGGAGGGGCTGTTGGCCGTCGGCCGGAAGGGACCGCCCGAGGGACCGCCCGCTGGACCCGTATGGGACTCCAGCTTCCGTACGGCCCGTCCCGCCTCTCCCGAGCGAAGTCGAAGGAAGCGCAGTCGAGGGGGAGGCGCCTACGGCCGTTTCGAGACCACCTTGGCCGCTGACCCGGGCATCCCGGTGGAGGTCGCCAGCTCCCCTCTGACCGACGACCGGGGTCAACTGAGGGGTGTCACCGTGATCTTCATCGACCTCCGCGAGAGAAAGCGCATGGAAGCGGCCCTCCGCCAGGCCGAGCGCCTGGAGGCACTGAACCAGGCGGCCGCCGGTATCGCCCACGAGATACGCAACCCCATAGCCTCCATCCGGGCCTCGGCTCAGGAACTCCTCTCCCACCTGGCCCAGTCCGACGTCCA
The DNA here is from genome assembly GCA_964536795.1 of uncultured Planctomycetota bacterium. GTDB lineage: Bacteria > Planctomycetota > DG-23 > CBDVDV01 > CBDVDV01 > CAZIBA01. Next base: position 1,445 of record CAZIBA010000092.1, read on the forward strand.
CAGGGACGCCCGCAGCGGGACTGGAACGGGCGTCGAGCCCGGTGACGGCCCAGTCGAGGGGCCCGTCCCGCCTGTCCCGAGCGGAGTCGAAGGAAGCGCAGTCGAGGGGCCTGTCCCGAGCGCAGTCGAGGGGTTCCCGGCAGCAGTCCCCCTTACGGGCGACTCCCTGGATGGACGCTTGCTCCGGGTGCTGATGCTGGAGTCCGACCGCCTGAACCACATCGTCAGCGACTTCCTGGCCTACGCGCGGCTGCGACAGCCCTCCCTCGCTCGCGTCTCCCTGAGTGAGACCCTGACCGACGTCGTCCTCCTGCTTTCCAAGCAGGCCGGACCTGGACACCAGGTGCGCTGGGACTGCCCGGCCGACCTGGCCGTCCAGGCCGACCGGGAGCAGCTCACCCAGGTGTTGCTCAACCTGGGGCTGAACGGACTGGAGGCCATGCCCGAAGGCGGGACTCTCCGCTTCGTCGCCCGGGGGCCATCCCCCGGTACGGACGACTCGCTCGTCATCGCCGTCAGCGACGAGGGGCAGGGCCTGCCGGCCGAGGAGGCCCAGCGCATCTTCGAGCCTTTCTTCACCACCAAGGCGCAGGGCACCGGGATGGGTCTGGCCGTGAGCAAGCGCATCGTCGAGGCCCACGGCGGCCGGATCACCGCCAGCGCCAACACCCGTGGGGACCGGGGGGGCCAAGCGCTTGGGACGCGGTTCCGTGTGGAGCTGCCGGTGGCCGACCCTGGGCCTTCGGGCGAGTGAGGAGGAGCGCATGCCCCCTGACGGCAGGGACGCCGACGACAGCCTGAATGAGTCCGACCCGCACGGGACGGTGCTGGTGGTGGACGACGAGGAGGGTCTGCGGGAGGCCCTGGCCGCCATCCTGGAGCGGGCCGGTCACCAGGTGCTGCTGGCCGCTGATGGTGAGTCGGCCCTGAAGGTCCTGGCCGCCGAGGTCGAAGTTGACCTCATCATCGCCGACCTCCGCATGCCCGGCATGGACGGACTGGAGCTCCTCGGCCGGGTGCGCCAGAGCCACCCCGACGTCGACCTGCTGGCCATGACCGCCTACGACAGTTGGGAGTCGGCCGTCGAGGCCATGCGCCTGGGAGCGGTGAACTACCTGCGCAAGCCCTTCCGCGACAACGAGGAGGTCCGTCTGGCCGTGGCCACCTGTCTGCGTGCCCGTCGCTTCCGGAAGCAGGCCGGGGCCGAGCGCTTCGCCTCCGTGGACACCCTCATCGGCACCACCGCCGACATGGCGACCCTGAAGGACGTGCTCCGCCGGGTGGCCCCACTGGAGGGGACGGTGCTGCTGACCGGGGAGAGCGGCACGGGCAAGTCCCTGGTGGCCAAGATAATCCACTACGGCTCCCCTCGCAGTCAGGCCCCCTTCGTCACCATCAGTTGTGGTGAGTTTGCCGAGAGCCTGTTGGAGAGCGAGCTCTTCGGTCACGTGCGCGGGGCCTTCACCGGCGCGGTGGCCGACAAGAAGGGCCTCTTCGAAGTAGCCGAGGGGGGCACCGTCTTCCTGGACGAGGTGGGGGAGATGAGTCCCACCACCCAGGTCAAGCTGCTCCACGTCCTGGAGGAGCGCGAGGTCCGTCCCGTGGGGGCCACCTCCACCATCAAGGTGGACGTCCGTCTCATCGCCGCCACCAACCGTGACCTGGGGGCCGACGTCCAGCAGGGCCGCTTCCGGGCCGACCTCTTTTACCGACTCAACGTCATCCCCATCCACCTCTCCCTACTGCGCGAACGTCGCCAGGACATCCCCCTGCTGGCTGGTCACGCCCTGGCCCGGGCCGCCCGGCGAATGGGCAAGGAGGTCACAGGCTTCTCACCGCAGGTGCTCGACATCCTGATGAGTCGGAACTGGCCCGGGAACGTCCGCGAGCTGGAGAACGCCATCCAGCGGGCCGTGGCCTTCGCCCAGGGCCCCGTCATCGAAGTGGCCGACCTGGACGCCCGACCCATGGTCCAGGCCGAGGAGGCCGAAGCGGCGTCGGCCGAGGCCGGGAAGGCCCTCCTGCGGGTGGAGCTCTCTCCGGAAGGCATCGACCTGGACGAGAAGCTGGGCGTCCTGGAGTCCCGCTACATCAAGCGTGCCCTGGAGATAACGGGGGGCTCCGTCACCCGGGCGGCTGAGCTGCTGGGGACGTCCTTCCGGTCACTCCGCTACCGCATCAGGAAGCTGGGCATCGACCGTCACGACCTCTGAGTGGGCCGGTGTGCCACTCCCACGACGACCCCGGGCAGACACCCCGGGCGCCTCCAGACGGACCCCTCGTGCCGTCGTCGACCCTTGGGAGCACTCCCATGCCCGGTTCTGCCGGAGCCGCCCTGAGTGCCGTTTTCCGTCACTTGACGTGGCGGCACTGACGCGTTGCGTCACCTGCTGCTCAGACGGCCGAGGGCGGCCCTTTTCCCGTCGTTGATAACCCCTTTGGCAGTAAGGGCTTGCAGCTATTCCACGTTGGAAGTGGCTTTTGGCATCGACTTTGCTCAAGTTAGAGGTGCCCGTTGGTCGAAAAAAGGAGGGTGAACATGTCCTCTGCCTCGTTGCAGGGAAGGAAAGGAGGTGACCGAGGGCGCAGAGCCAAAGGCAGGGGCACTGGACTTATTTGCCGATACACCAGACCCGCGAGGCAAAGTTCGGCAAACCCGACGTGGTAGTTGTTTGAAGGAGGTGTGTGATGGTCCGCAGACAGAGGGCATTTACGCTTATTGAGTTGATGATCGTGGTGGCCATCATTGCCATCATCGCCGCCATCGCCATTCCCAGTCTGATCAGTTCCCGGATCGCCAGCTACGAGACGGCTGCTACGGGCACGCTGCGTTCCCTCGCCGCGGCTCAGTCAACCTTCGTCGCTCGGTGCATCGTGGACCAGGATGGCGATGGCTCTGGAGAATACGGGTTCTTCCAGGAGCTGGCGGGTTCGGCCGTCCCCCGTGGTCGGGTGAACGCCCTGGCCGCCGGTGAAGTGTTCTCGGCTGCCATGGGCAACACCGACGCCGTCACCGGGATCGTCTCCAAGAGCGGGTACGCCTACATCCTGTACCTGCCCACCGCCGCCCCGGGTCCGGCCATCCACGATGGACAGATGCCGGCAGCCCCGGTCGTCGCCGACGGCAACCCCCAGGAGACCCGTTGGATGTCCTACGCCTGGCCCATGGACCATGGGTCCACCGGGTACCGCTGCTTCGTTGTCAATCAGCAGGCGGAGGTCTACCAGGCGCGCAACGAGGACGCCGCCGGTGCCCCACTGTACGATACCGACGCGGCTGGGTCGGCGCCCGTTCCCGGTAACGCGGCCCTCGACCCTGCAAGCCCGAATGCCGCCAACCTGGATGGGGCCTTCCCCTCGCCCGGTAACCCGGCCAATGACGGGCAGAACTGGTCTCAGGCCTCTGGTGGCTGATAGCAGCCCGGCCCACCCCTTTGTGGGCCAACCATTGGCTGTCTGACCGACAGAAGAAGAGGCGACGGTGCTCCACCGTCGCCTCTTCCTTTTCCGGGCCCGCTCCCTCGCCCCCCGACTCCAGCGTCCCCCCCGCGGCCCAGCTCACACGGGTTCCACCTCTTCCGGGCGCCGTCGGCGTACCCGCACCCGAATGGCCCCCCGGGAGTGGTGGGGGCTCAGGCTGTTGGGCCCGAGCTGGATGAGGAAGTAGTCCGGATTGACGTTGGGGAAGGGTCCCACGTCGGCCCGCCGACCCACCAGGAAAGGCTCTCCCGCTCGGCCCTCCTCGTCCACCGTGCGACCCAGCAGAGCACCCCGGGGCACCCCGGCCAGGGGATAGCCCAGACCAACCGGGGCCAGACTCAAGCGTCCCTCGCTGTCCCGGCCGTCGGGACCCACGGGCTCTGCCCGCGCCCTCACTTCGGGTGCCGGGCACGTCCACAGGCCTTCGTGGTACTCGATGCTCGTCACCCAGTTACCGCCCTGGGCCACCGTCCTCCAGGGCTCACGCGCCGACACCGTCACCAGCTCGAAGTCCATCATTCTCAAGCGTCCTCCCCTGTGCTCCCGTGCCCGTCCCTCGTTGCCGTCCGCTTATACCCAGAGGCCCCCCTCCTGGCAACCCGTCGTCTGCAAGTCAAGTCCAGGATGCTGTGCAGTTGCGCATCTCCAGGAGTTCGGTAGGATAACGTCCGTATTGCCGTACAAGAGTGGCTGAAAGAGAAGAGGCGAGCCATCAGCACTTGTGGCACAAGGGGAGGTAATGGTGCCGAAGCGGGGACTCGAACCCCGACGGCCTTAACGGCCACTAGGTCCTGAACCTAGCGCGTCTGCCAAATTCCGCCACTTCGGCACTTGGTGAATCAGCACATGTATTTGCCTCGATTCGTGCCTCCTTGTCAAGTCCGAAATCGCAGCGGGAACCTTGGCGGTTTTCCTTTGACACTGCTTTCGGCTCGCGCTAATCGTACGGCTCCCGAGATCGTGCTACCCACAGTGTCAACGCACGGTGCCGTCACTTTGGTCAAAGGCGCCTGGGAAATGTACCCCACCCCAGCCTGCAGATGGTGCGCAGGACTGGCAGAGGACGGGCCCCCGTCGGGGGCATCCAGAACGTCTTCGGCAGTCGTCGGTTAGGAGCCAGGTCAGGCAACCCAGGGGATGAGGGGCGCGTTGATGAGGAAACTGCGCATCACGGTCTTGTGCGTCTGTCTCGCGGCGCTGTGTTTTGCTGCGCCCTCGTGGGCAGGCGAGTGGAGGCAGTGGAGAGGCCCCCACCGCGACGGTCGATCCGCCGACACGGGGCTCCTCAAGTCGTGGCCGGAGGGTGGACCGGAACTTCCACGGCAAGAGGTCGGGCTTGGGGTACAGCGAGTCGCCTTTGGTGCAGGAGGACCTGGTCATCGTCACCCCGGGCGGGCCTGACTGCATAGTGGCGCTGGATGAGGAGACGGGTGAGACCGTCTGGACCAGTACGGGCCTGGAGGACAAGGCGAATCACGCGTCCTGCATCGCCGTCGAGTTCCAGGGTCACCCCATCATCGTGCAGATGACGGGCGGCCGGCTGTAGCTCCGCTACCACGATGCCCTGTACTGCTACGACGTCCGGGGGCCCTACTACAGCGAGTAGGCGCGGGGACGACCGGGGCCGGAGCCGCCGTCACACCCGGTCCAGGAGTTTGTGGTAAGTCAGGTGCCCGTTGAGTGCCCGGAGGCCGTCTCGGCCCGAACTGGAGGCCCCATCTGCTCTCGCCACGCCAGAGCGGCCTCCCACCGCCCCCCGGAGAGGCGCCGGGCGGACCCCTGGTGACGGACCCTCCTACGGCCACGGGCCCGCGGGGAGCGGACGAGCAAGCTTCACCTGAGTAGGTGACGGTGACCCCTGAAGGAGCGAGTCCAATGGCGGCATCGGAGTTCTACCGGAACAGCGTGGAAGAGGTCGAGCGCGTGCTCAGCGGTCTCAAGAAGGCTGAGGTCACGGAGATAGGTCGCTCCGCAGGCGGTCGGCCGATCTATGCGGTGGCTTACGGCAAGAAGGAACCCGTGGAGCGCACGGCGAACCTGTCCTCGGCCCTGGCCGGGCGAAAGCCCGAGGCCTTCTTCGGCCAGCGCCGGGAGAAGCAGGTTGCCCTCTTCGTCTCGGCGGTTCACGGGGCCGAGATGGAAAGCATCGCCGGGGTGCTCAACCTCTTCTCCGTCATGGAGACCGGTGCCGATCGCAAGGGCAAGCCCTGGGAGACGTTGGCCGAGGTGGCAGAAGCGGTGTGCCTGACGGTCGTCCCCGTCGGCAACCCCGACGGACGCGCCCGCATCCCCTCCGACGACCCCACCACCTGGAGCCACGAGGAGACCGAGAAGTACCGCCACGGCCTCTGGAAGGACGGTTCCTTCATCACCTGGCCGACGTGCAAGAACTGGCACCCCTTCCCGCCCGAGAAGGTGACCTTCATGGGGGGTTACTTCAGCGACGCCGGCG
>CAZIBA010000093.1:0-7370 GCA_964536795.1 uncultured Planctomycetota bacterium
TGGCCGTCGGAGGAGTAGTGATAGGAGACCTCGTTTCGGCTCACTGGCTGGTCGGGCTGCTGGCTACCTGGCCCCCCGTAATCGACGTGGAGTCGGCGGACGGGTCTCCCGGACGTGTCGTAGGCGAAGCGGAACTCGGTGCAGAGGACATCGTCCACGTAGAGCGACAAGTTGGTCAGCCGACAAGCATCACTTGTCTCTACTGTATGCACGGCCTGCCCCAGAAGAGCTCTTGACTCGACTGCCCGCTGGGCACGTTGAGAGAGGCGGTGCCTCCCGGCCTGGTGCGTCGTTCGGAGGTAGACCTGCCCCCGTCCGGGCAGCGGGGAGGTGCGGGCGGGCACCTCCACGTCCACCAACGACAGCCCGACGGGCGTACCCACGACCGCTCTGGCCAAGCGAAGGTCCCAGCCGTACTGTGAGGTCTCGAAGGTCAGGCCGAAGCTGAACCCCTGGTCGTAGAGCTGGGGCATCCAGTGCCAACGGGGGATCCAGTACCAGCGGACGACCTCCTCGCCTGCCTTGGGGGAGGTCCCGTCCTGCTCCTCTCCCGGAGACGCGCCCCCCAAAGCAACGAGGAACACAAGAGCAAGCACCATCCCCCTGACCGCGCCCTCCGACAGGCTCTTCTCCGCCCTGCGTAGCGGGCTACGCAGAGCAGGACTCAACCTGCTGCTCTGCGAAGCGGCCCGCCGGCCGGCGGGCTGCGAAGCACGAGCGTAGTGAGCAGGTCGAACCACGGAGACGCGCCGTGCAGTGCGGCTCATAGCGCCCTCCCTTCTTCCTCAGGACAAGGGGCTTAAGCCCCTTGCCTTCTGTGCACCCCGGCCCGACTCACGGCCCGTACGGGCCCTGGCACACTTGCTTGGTTGAAGGTCTGCACGGCCGGGCCCATAGACCCTTCGACAAGCTCAGGACAGGCAAGGCCGGCCGTGGCACACCTGCTTCCCTCACCCCATCCCTCTCCCCGAGGGAGAGGGAGAACCGTGAGTGGCACAGTTGCTGCTCTGCGAGATAGGGTGGTGGCCCGACCGGTCTGGTCCGTCCGGGCCACCCACTACTCCGCAAAGGGCGCCAGTGGCAAGGTGACCACGCCGAAGATCAGCTTCACCAGCTCCCCGAAGGGCGTGAGCACCATAGCGATGGGGTCGAAGGACTCGGCTTCGGCCGTGTCGTCACGGGTGCGGATGAGGACGTCGTCCTCGAAATAGGCGTAGCGGGGACCGACCTCCCGACCCGAGGGGTCGCGCCGTCGGTCGTAGACCCAGATCTCCTTGAGTGAACCCGCCTCCTCGGTGGCCACCCGGCTGTAGGGAGAGCCCCAGGCCAGCACCGTCTCACTTCGGCTCATTCCCGGGGAGACCTGGCCGGCCAGCACGGCTTCCTCCACGTCCGGGTCCAGAGCGCGGAGCTGCTGGCCCAGGGGGAGCCCCTCGATGTAGTCCTGACGCTCCTCGGGCGTGGCCAGGGCGTGGAAGTGCTCCAGCTGCTCCTCGCTGAGGGTGCGCTCGTAGACCGGCAGGTAGTGCTGTTCCCTGGTGGTAAGCTGGTTACCGGCGCAGCCCACGGCCACCAGTAGGAGACCCATCGACACGGCCGTCGTCAGTCGCTTCATCACTGCTCTCCTCCTGTTGGACCTCTTCCTTTGCCCGTGTAGGAACGAGCTCAAAGGACTGTCCCCGTATTCTGCCCTCAGCTCGGTGCGCCGGCAACTCCAAGAGGCGCCGACGAAGCTTTTTGGCGAACTCCACCCGTGTTCCCACCCGGGCGCCGGCCTGCTCGAACCACCCCTGGGGGACCTCCAGCGCATAGCTGACGGACGTTGTGCTGGGGTGGCCCTCCAGACTCTCGGGCACCATGTCCTCCATCTGGGTGATGCGTCCCTCCTCGTCCAGGTAGGCCACCGTGAGGGCCACGTACGTGTCTTTCATCCAGAAGCTCGTCGGCGAGGGCTTCGGGAAGACGAAGAGCATCCCCGTCCCCGCCGGCACCTCCCGGCGGCCCGAGAGGCCGATCCGCCGCTCTTCTTCCTTCGCCGCCAGCTCCACCAGGAGCGAGACGCCCTCGACCCGGACCTCGTAGCTCCGTCCCCGCTCGGCCTCCCCCGGACCGCAGGAGCCACCCTCCTCCTCGCAGTCGACGCCGGCCAACAGCAGCAGAGCCACTACCATCACCATCCGCACGCGCCTCATGCTCCCCTTCCTTCGTGGAGGTCCGCAGCCGTCACGGGGACTTCTCCGCCTCCCGCAGGACTTCGGCTATCCGCTGCCTGGCCCGCCCCTGGACGGGCACAGTCTTGTGCGTTGCCAGTACGTCGTCCACCCGTTCTTTCAGCCGGACGTCCATGGTCTTCCCGCCCAGGCGCTTCCATCCGGAGTAGTTGGTCCTGTCGAGGAGCCTGGGGAAGTAGAACTCCTTCCGGAAATGGTCCAACGTGTGCTGGTGGGTCAGGAAGTCGCCAAACTGACCCACCGAAGAAATGACGTCCACCGCCAGGGTGTCCTTGCTGACGGCGACCCCGCCGGCGATGTGCTTGGCCATCCCGATGGCCTCGTCGGCGAGCAGGTACATCTCGAACGAGGTGATGAGCGCCGACTCCAGGTAGCCCACGTCGTGAATCAGGTTCTGCCCGGAGAGCGTGGCCATCAGGGTGGAGAAGCCCACCTCCAGGCCAGCCTGGGCGTCCACCCGCTTGGCGTCGCTGCACCCGCAGGTCCCGAACATGGGGAGCTGGTAGTGGTGGGCGAGGTCGGTGAGGGCGGCGCAGTGCTTGTGCATCTCCGGGGCACCGTAGGGGGCGATGGTGGTGGACATGTCCAGGTGGAGCATGACCCCGCCGTAGATGAAGGGGGCTCCGGGCTGGACGAGCTGATGGATAACCAGTCCGCTCAGGGCCTCGGCGTTCCCCTGCACCAGTGCCCCGGCCCAGGTGGCGGGGGCTGAGGCCCCCATGATGGGGCAGGGGGTGAAGACAATGGGGATCCGCATCCTGGCGGCGTGGATGAGCTTCTCGGTGGCTTCGGGCATATGTCTGAGTGGCGAGGTGGGTTCGGCGTAGAGGCAGATGAAGGGGTGCTCCTGGAGCTTCTCCAGGCCGCCGGCGACGACGGCGGCGAGGTCGATGGCTACCTGGAAGGTGGTCTTGTTGTGGGCGGTGAAGACCACCGGCTTGACGGTGTTGAGCATGGTGGCCTCGACGGCATAGGCGTCGGCCACCCCCGTCGGCCGGTCGGAGATGATGCCCACGGGCATCACGAAGTCGATCTCCTCGAGGGAATCGCAAACCAGGGCCCCCGCAGCGACGTCGTCGTAGGTGCACTTACGCTTCTCTCCGGTCTCCCGGTCCAGGATGAAGGGACAGTCGGAGCCGGTGCCGAAGGAGGTGGTGTACCCTTCGAGAAAACAGCACTCCTCGCCGAGTCGGTTGCTGAGAACCACGGATGACGGGGCGGTCCTCAAGGCACGCTCCACAAGCTCAGGTGGTATCCTGATGGCGCCCTTATCGCCCTCCCGGGCCCCGGCCCTCAGGAGGAGCTGGCGGCCTTCCTCGGCGGTGATGGCGACACCCGTCCCCTCCAGCACCTCGAGCGTAGCTGCGTGTATCAGGCGGATGTCGTCCTCGTCAAGGACCTGAACCCGGACCTTGGGAACGAACCCCCTTGGCCTCTCCATCGGCTTCTCCTACGATGCCCTAACGCTCCTCGGCCTGCTCCCGCGGCGAGCCACCGTTCCCTCCCCCGGAACGTTTCAGTTGGTTCATGACCCGGCTCTTCTGGTCATTTGAGACCACGTGCCTGCTCGTTCGCAGCTTGCGGCCGAGCGTTCGCACTTCCCTGAAGTCCTGGATGCCCAGCAGAAACGCCAGCAGGCACAGCAGCACCAGCACCAGCCAGTAGCCGGCGAAGAAGGCCGGATCGCTTCGGGGCTCGATCCAGTTGAACCCCAGGAAAAACATCACACCCAGGACCATGCACAGCACCGCCGTCACCCGTCGACGCCAGCGGCTCCAGGGCCGCGCCGGACCGAACAGCCTCTCCACCGCCAAGCCCCCGAACCAGCCCAGCGACTTGGCCAGGTAGGAGCCCCCCACGCCCACACAGACGACGAGCACCAAGGCAGAGAACAAGAACTGACCCGTCATCGGCCACTCCTCTCGGCCCCTCGACACCGCTCGGGACAGGCTACTCGCCGGGCTCCAGGGCAAAGGTCACCTCGCCCGAGAGTCCGGTGGCCACATCCACCGCGCGGAGGGTCCACTCACCCGCCGGCTCCTCCAATCCGATGCGGGTCCGGACCAGCAGTTGTCCCCCGGGGACCACCACCAGGGTGGTGTAGTTGGGTCGCCTCTGCTCGTCCGGGCCCAGCAGCTCCAGCCTGACCAGATGGTCCTGGCCAGGTCGGCCCTCCTCATCCCGGAGGCTGAGCTCGACGCGACAGGTCAGGTCCCGGCCGGAGACGCCCTCATCCACCAGCGCCACCCCCTCGAGCTTGTAGGGCAGCAGCGCGAGGACCCGCGGTTCATAAGGCTTGAGCGCGACCTCGAGGCTTTCGGTGCGGGTGAGGAACTCACCGGCGCGGACGTCGTAGACGTAGGGACGCTCCAGCAGCCTCAACTCCACCTCCTGCTCGGCCAGGCCGGGAGGAAGAATGCTCCCGTACGGGTAGAGGATGCCCAGGTACTCCAGACCGTCCTTCTGGAAGAGGCGGGTGGCCACCAGGGGAACGTCCTGGCCCGTCTGCGACGAGAGGACGCGCACCCGGGGTTCCACCCCGGCCACCCGCAGCACGTTCCGCACGAGCTGCTGGAGGTCCGCACCTTTCGGTTGCGTGCGCATCGTGGGGTAGTCCAGGAGCGAGCAGTTGAGGTAGAGGCTGCTTCCCTCCCGGCCGTGGGTCCTCCCCAGGAGCGCGGCCGTCTCCCCGAAGGTGAGCATGGGCTGGGCCACGTCCTTGCGGACCGCCGGCTCCACGGGCTGGAAGGTCTGCGACCCCAGCCGCAGGGCCAGGACGGCCAGCTTGTCCAGTGGAGGGTGCTTCTGGGCCGGCTCGGAGACCAGCGACGTGTACCGACCCCGGGCGTCGCCCGAGCGCCGGTCGCGCCGGGTGATGCCGAAGAGGTCGTCCAGGAGGGCCCTGCGACGTTCCCGGCCGTGCTGGTTCAGAAGTCCACATTGGCTGTCGGCGATGAGCAGGCCTCCCCGCTCGACGAACTGGCGGATGGGTTCGACCCGGTCATCGGCCAGGGCCACGGTCTTGGGCAGGATGAGCACCCGGTAGCGGGCGTCCTGGAAGGCCGGGGTGCCAATCTCGGCCGCCGAGACGATGGCCGGGTGCAGGCCCACGTCACTCAGCAGCTCCAGCCAGGCCGTGAAGTTCCGGTGCCAGGTGGAGTTGTCGTGCTGGGCGGCGTCGGCCCACTCCCGGCCCAGGGCCAGGGCGTCCAGCAGCCACATCGCCTCGATGCTCTCCTGCGAGTAGACCAGAGCGACCGGGTCGGTGGTCAGTCGGCAGTCACCGCGGGTCAGGAGGGAGCCGACACCCGCATCCAGCTCGAGCAGGACAGGAAGAAGCTCCTCCAGGTCCTGCGCTGTCGGCGCCTCCTCGCCAGCCATCAGGATGGCCCCACGGTCACCCGATAGCAGCGAGCTCCACACCTGCCAACTCGCCCCCGGTCCCAGAGGCACCTCGGCCACCGCCGCCGTCGGGACTGCAAGTCTCTGGTTGAAGCCCTGGAGCAGCTCGGCCGAGGCCACACCCTCTCTGCGGGCGATCCAGCCGACGGCCGCGGGCAGCAAGCTGGCGTCGTATCCCCCGTAGGCTTCGGCACTGGCGAACCCACCGAAACCCACCCGGGAGGTGTCCTGCTCCCGGTAGGCGGTGTTCCAGAGCCCGGCCACCAACTCGGCGAAACGGGCGTCCTGGTACCGGCGGTGCTCCAGCCAGGGGCCGAAGGCCAACTGCTCGCCCTCGCCTTTGGCCCCCTCTCTGGCCAGCAGCACGGGCGCCGCCATGGGCAGTACCTGCGACCAGGAGGTGAAGTTCACGTCCCACTCGCTATTGAGGGCCCGCACCGAAGCGTAGCGCTCGCCGAGCCACTCACGGAAGGCAGCCAGGCTCTCCGGACCGAAGCCCACGTCCAGCGGCTTCTCCGGGTCGCTGACCCAGAGTCGACTTCCCAGGGAGTAGCCCAGGGGGGCGTAGTGACTGTAGGCCCGCACCGTGCCCAGCAGCGTCTCCGTCCACCGGCCGACGGCCTGGGGGTCATCCAGTGAACGGGTCCGGCGCAGGAGGTCGACATCCTTCGTCCGGACGTACTCCTGGGCCACCTTCTCGGCGTCGGCATCGTCGAAGCCAGGCCCCGCAACCGGTTCCTCGCTGCTGGCATCGAAGGCCAGAAGCAGCCTGAAGTCCTGGGTCAGAGCGGCTTCCACCTCGGCCGGCTCCCGGGCGACGACGGCCGTCACCCCGGCCAAGCGGAGGGCCAGCAGTGGCTCCAGGGCGTCGGGGTCCAGGCGTCCCGTCCAGATGACGTGGTAGCGCTCCCAGGTGTTCTCCCGGGGGGCCAGGACGAACCGCGCCTGTCCCCGGGCCCCACCCTCACCGGTCACCACGATGCGGTGGAGCGTGGTGAACGGCCGATTGAGGCGCAGGCTGAAGGACACGGTGGCGCCGGAGCCCTTGCGCTCCTGCAGGCGCTCGATGACCCGTCCGAAGGCGTCCAGGTGGTCGATGCGGATGCGCTCGGCCGGAATCAGGCCGCCGACCTCACCCCGAAGCGTTTCGTCGAAGTAGTAGAGCTGGCGCTCCAGCTCCACGGTGAGGCTCCGGCCGGCCGGGGTCGCTGCTTCCTCCTGACCCACGGCCGCCGGGAGCATCAGGCCGAGGACCAACAGCACCCGCAGTGAGACGGACAGGGCCGCGGTCCTCGGGTCGCCGAAGCTCCGCAGCCTTGGCGACGGAGCGGGGAGATGGCTGGGCGCGCTCATCTTTCGTCCTTTCCTGTCGGAGAGGCAGGTGTGTGGCAGGTCACGACCTGACCTTCTGTGGGCGAAGGGCCTTGCCACTCGGGTGCAACGGCGAACTCAGCCAGCAGCCTCTCGGCCAGTTCCACGGGCAGGCCCACGACGTTGCTGTAGCTCCCCCTCAGGATCTCCACGAAGCGGTCGCCCTGCTCCTGGACGGCGTAGGCCCCGGCCTTCCCCAGGGCCTCACCGCTGGCCACGTAGGCGTCGATCTCTTCGTCGGAGACCCGACGCATGCGAAGCTCCGTCTCCTCCGCGCCGGCCTGCTCCCGCTCACCGGACCGGACCACCACGCCGGTGATGACGCTGTGGCTGGTGCCCCGGAGTCGGCGGAGGATGTGGCAGGCA
>CAZIBA010000094.1:0-7346 GCA_964536795.1 uncultured Planctomycetota bacterium
GTCGTCCTTGTGAAAGATGACCATGGCGCCGCCGAAGAGCCAGACCAGAAACGTGCCGCTGCTGTTGATGGCGTTCATGACGGCGAACAGTCTGAACCACATGCTGTCGGTTTGGGTCCCGATGTCCACCAGGGCCTCGTTGCGACCATCGAACTGGCTGACGGTCCGGGGCTCCTGGGCGAAGGCCTTGATGACGCGAATGCCCGAGAGGCTTTCGTTCAGGAACGCTGACAGACTGCTCCAGCGCACGTACCAGATGTAGAAGAGCTTGTGCAGATACTTCCACAGGAAGAGGGCGCCGAAGATGAGGGCCGGCGCTGGGATAAGGATGATGAGCGTCAGCTTCCAGTTCATCCAGAAAAGAGCCACCGCGATACCGACGAGCAACAGGGACTCGTTCACCATCATGGGCAGGCCGTCGCAGAGGAAGTGCTGGAGGCTGGAGGTATCGTTGTTGGCTCGACTCATGAGCGCCCCCACCTGGTGTCGGTCGTAGAAGTTCAGGGACAGCACCGACAGCCTGCGGAACAGAGCCGCCCGGATGTCGCCAACCACGCGGTAGGAGAGGTACGGCCCCACCTTGGCTCGCCACAGCTCCACCAGCAGATAACCCACCTGAATCGTCACCAGCCCCAGGACCAAGAACACGAGAAGGCGCAGCCGTTGGCTGGACGAACCGGCCGCCTTGAAAACGTCGTCGATCAGGCGACGAGCGATCTGGGGCTGAGCAACACCAAGTCCCATGCTCACCAGGCCGCACAGTGCCAGGGACACCGCCGCCCACGTGTGCGGGCGCAGGTATTCCGTCATCCGCCGAAGCACCTTGCGCTTGCTCACACACGCCGGGCACACCCCTCCCTTCTCGGGGAGCCAGCGGCCACACTTCTCACAGTGGAGGGCCTCCTCTTTGAGTGTGGAAGTGAAGCTGCCTTCCTCAGCAAGCTTCCCCAGGGCCCAGGCCACCTCGGCGAAGCGGGCCTGGAGGAAGCCGCTGTAGTAGAGGAGCACCTCCTGGCGGCCGTCCAACTCGGCCACCAGCCGGGAGCACCCGATCAGCGACTCGGTGCGGACCTTCTTCATCTCCTTGGTGGGGAACGTGCGCACCCCCGTGGGGAAGAGGGCGGACGCGCTCCGCTCCCCGACCTCAGGCGCACCATCCGCCAGCGGGGCCACCAGCACCCGGTCGGCCGAGGCCACCAGCCAGGTATCGCCGAAGGTGCCCCGGGGTGAGAGGTCGGCGGCGACGGCGATCTGGATGCTGTCCTCGTCGCCGAGGTGCGTGTGGACCTCGTCGTCGAGGGCTGGGGGTACCGTGTCCTTGAGGTTCATACGATGTGCCTCAACGCGCCAGGCTCAGACCATTCCCCCGCGGGGGCTTGCGGGATGAGAACCATGCCGCCACGGGCCGTTGAGGTGAAGGCGTCACTGAACGGCCATTCACAGACGGCAACGACCCAGGCGGTCAGTCGTGCGACTCGTATCCTGCCGATCCCTACCTACGCGCGCATGATGTGGCTGCTCACAGAAGCCGCTTCCCGAGGATGCCGGTAGCTGGGAACCGCCGACTCCCTGGAAGATACGTCCCCAGGCAGTCATTTGTCAAGGCCGCACGAGAGGAGGTTTCCACCCGGCCCGGTCGCTCGGCAGCACTTGACAGGGCCAGGGGTGGGGCTATGCTGGCCGGAGGTTGTGCCGGTCCACACGGACGCGCACGAGCTGAAGGGGAGAGGAGAGATGGTTCGTTGCTTGCTTTTGGTGGCAGTCCTTGTGACGGTCACGGCATGTGTTGCCGAGGAGGAACGGGTGTCCCAGCAGGAAACCACACAGGCCGACGAGGCCGCCAGGCAAAGGGAGAAGGAACAGGAGCGGCAGCGGATTCTTCAGGCCCGTCGGCTGCCGATGGAGGAGCAGTACGTCTTCTCACCCAAGCGGGTGAGCACTGTGGAGGCGGCTCGTCCACCCGTGGTGGACGGCCGGCTGGAGGAGGAATGCTGGCAGCAGGCAGAGCCGGTGAGCGGCCTCCGGCTCCTGGAGAAAGGCTCGGAAGCGACCCAGCAGACCGAGGTCCGCCTCTGCCATCGGGGGGGCGTGCTCTACGTAGGCTTCCGCTGCCACGAGGCGGCCATGGGAGAGCGGCCGAGCCCCGAGATCCCGGACTACAAGCCTGGTGACTGGGACCAACAGGCCGATACCCTCCAACTCTACTTCTCCGTCACCAACGACCACACCAACTACTACCGTCTGGTAATCGGCCCCACCGGTCACACCAAGCTCTTCACCGGCTACCGTCTAAGAGGCGAGCTCCCCACGGACGTCATGCAGAACGAGGTGGAGCTCTTCCGTGGGCCCTCCTTCTCCTGTGAGATAGCTGATGAGGCGGAGGCGTGGACCGGCGAGGTGGCCATACCCGCTTCGGCGTTCGGTCTCGCAGGAAGCCTCACCGGACAGGTGTGGGGGTTCAACGTGGTCCGCGTGCGTCGGGCCGCCCCCGAAGAGGTCTCGACGTGGTGCCCTTCTCCCGGGAGTCCGGTCGTCTTGCCCGTTGACTTCGGAGAGCTCTTCTTCGGGCAAACTGCCGTCACCGTCGTCTCCGTGGACCTGGGCAAGCCCTTCTGGGGTGAGAACTCCGCGCGAGTGACGTTGAGCAACGTGGGCCCGGTCCCGCGGGGGGTGCGGCTCCTCTCCCACGTCTACCTGCCCGTCGATGAGGAAACCCACTTCCAGGCTGAGCAGACCGAGCAACTGGCCGGCGGCGAGAGCAGGGAGATTACCGTCCCCTACAAGCTCTCCTGGCGGGGCAAGTGGCCGGTGTATGCGGAGTACTGCCAGCGGGTCAGCCTTCGCGTCGAGGATGCGGAGACGGGCGCGCTCATCCACAGCACCAGCTACCCCATCGCCTTTGACGTCGGGCTGAAGCCCAACGAGCGCTACGGCCAGAAGCCCGATGCACCCAACCCGTCCCCCGACGACCCCGACTTCATCACCAAGAAGCGGGACTTCATCATCGGCCGACTTCCCGAGTTCCGTCGGCTCACCACGGCCGAGGGCGCCGAGTCGGACTTCGTGCTCGCCGCGGCCAGGGGACGCGTGCCCGGGCGGGTCTTGTCCCGCCCGGTTGACGCACGGCCGGCAAGCCCGGCCGTGGCACATAGTGGGTCGCTCTCCTTCGACCTGATGGAGGAGGGCGCCATTCAGGACATCGCCGACTGGCTCTACGGCCTCTTCGACAACGACACCGACCGAATGCTGGCTGCCATCTTCTTCGTCCACCAGCGGACAGTGACCCGTCACTCGGGTTCCCTCAGCCGTCTGGGGACGATGACGCCTCTTTCCATCCTCCGTCGCGGGGGCGGGTTGTGCGACAGCAGGGCCCAGGCCCTGGCCGGCATCCTCTCCCGGATGACCCGGGATGCCACGGGCCAGCCCTTCCGGTGCCACTGCCTGGGACTCAAAGGGCACGTGGTCTGCGCCGTGGAAGCCGTCCCCGAGCCTGAGGACGTGACCGAGCACTGGGTCCTGGACCCTGACGTGGGGATGTTCTACTTCACCCGGGACAACACGCGCCTGGCCACCCTCGGGGAGCTCCGCAGCGACCGTCAGCTCTCCTACCGGATGAACTTCAACAACGTCCGCCATTCTCACGAGTTCTACTTCAGCGCCGACAACTTCACCTACGACTGGGAAAAGGACCAGGTCTGGCCCGAAGGCGCCCCAGCCTGGTGAGGCCGACGGAAGCTGGTCGCTCTGACGAGTGAGCAGCTCGGGCTCAAGAGTGCGCCAGCGCCTTCCGTCGAGGCCGTGGGCCATCGGTCGGCGAAATCACACGGCGCGCGCTCAGTTCCTTCCTCTTACCCCAAACAACCCGTCCGGCCGATAGCAATAGTGGCGGGTGGCGCGGCCACTCTCAACTTGCCCGTCGGGCCGTCCGTGCACGAGCTTCTCTCGGGCAAGCCGTGCCTGCAGTGGAGACAAGCGAAGCTTGGTGGCGAGGCCACTCTCAACTTGCCGGTCGGGCCGTCCGTGCACGAGCTTCTCTCGGGCAAGCCGTGCCTACAGTGGAGACAAGCGAAGCTTGGTCGGTGCGCCTATGATCAAGTACCTTGGTTCCAAGCGCGTTCTCGTTCCCCGCATCGAGAGCATCGTCGCCAGGCTGCCTTCGGTGCGGTCGGCGTGCGACCTCTTTGCCGGCACCACCCGGGTGGGCCAGGCGCTGAAGCAGATGGGCCTCTTCGTCACCTCCAACGACGCCGCCCAGTACAGTGAGGTCTTCGGCCGCTGTTACGTCGAGGCTGACGCGCAGTGCATCGACCTTTCGGCCCTCCAAGTCATCCTCGATGAGCTGAGTTCTCTCTCCCCCAAGTCCGGGTACTTCACGGAGACCTTCTGTGTGCGTTCCCGTTTCTTCCGGCCTGAGAACGGGATGCGCATCGACGCTGTACGTGACCGCATCGACGAGATGCAGCTCACCGAACCCCTCCGTTCCATAGTCCTGACCAGTCTCATCGAGGCAGCCGACCGGGTCGATTCCACCACCGGACTCCAGATGGCCTACCTCAAGCAGTGGGCGTCACGCTCCTACCGACCACTCCAGCTTCGCGTGCCTGAGCTGATCGCTGGGACCGGCCGGGTCTTCCGGGAGGACGCCAACCAGCTCATCGAGGGACTCCCCGAGGTGGACCTGCTCTACCTCGACCCGCCCTACAACCAGCATTCCTACTTCTCCAACTACCACATCTGGGAGACCCTGGTCAGGAACGACCGCCCGGCCGTCTACGGCAAGGCCTGCAAGCGGGTTGACTGCCGATCGGTGAAATCGCTCTACAACTCCCGCCGGAGCTGCTTTGAGGCCCTGGCCGACGTCGTCCGCCGAGCCCGTGCCAGATACCTCCTCGTCTCCTTTAGCGACGAGGGGTTTGTGGGAAGTCGGGAGTTGGCCGAGCTGCTTGCCGAGCGCGGCGAGGTGCTCCGCCTGGACATCCCCCACAAACGATACGTGGGGGCCCAGATAGGCATCTACAATCCCCAGGGCGAGCGGGTGGGCAAGGTCTCACACCTGAGGAACACCGAGCACCTCTTCCTGGCCGGCGACGGCGTGGCCGAGCTGGCTGGCCGATGGGACGGGCAGCGGACCGAGGTCCCGGGCGGGCAGCTCGTCGTGGCCTGAAGGGAGGCCCAGGCCCGGCCCTCGGTCACAGTCCGCCCTTGAGCGCAGGGCACGTTGCGGGCATACTGTAGCCCGGGACTCAAGCGGGAAAGGGATGCCTGAAGGAAGGAGTGCACCTGTGCGTATCTTGCTGGTTGACCTGGACTGCTGTCGCTCCGACCACGTCGGGGCCAATGGCTATCACCGGAACACCACCCCCAACATCGATGCGCTCGCCCGGGACGGCGTGACCTTCACCAAGGCGTTCTGCGCCAACTCGCCCTGCCTGCCCGCCCGGGCCAGCCTGTACACGGGGCGGTTTGGCATCAATAACGGCATCGTCGCCCATCACGACGTCGGCGAGAGGCTCCGCTGGACCCACGAAGGCCACTGGCGCGACCAGACCAAGCCCCAATTCCAACACCACCTCTGGAGCCAAGGGATGAAGACGGTGTCCTTCAGTTGCTTCCACGACCGCCACAACGCCTGGTGGTTCGCAGCGGGCTGGCAGGAACTCCACACCTTCACCCGGAAGCGGGGTCACGAGACCGCTGACGAAGTCAATCCGGCCGCCCTCCCCTGGCTCAAAGAGCACGCCCGGGAAGACAACTGGTTCCTCCACGTCCACTACTGGGACATCCACACCCCCTACCGCATCACCCAGGAGTGGGCCGACCACTTCCGTGACGACCCTCCCCCCGACTGGCCCGACCAAGAGGCCATCGACCGCCATCAGAGCATCTACGGCCCCAAGACGGCCCTCGACCTCTTCACCTTCCGGGACAAGTCACCCACGCCCGTGATGCCCGACGCCGTGCGCACCGTGGCCGACTTCAAGCAGCTCATCGACGGCTACGATGGCGCCATCCGCTACACCGACCACCACGTGGGTCAGCTCTTCGACGTTCTTGATGAGGCCGGGGTGCTGGAGGATACGGCCGTCATCGTCACCGGCGACCACGGCGACTCCTTCGGTGAGCACGGCCAGTACTCCGACCACGGCATCGCCAACGAGGCCATACACAACATTCCCATGATCGTGAAGTGGCCAGGCCTCCCGGCCCGCGGCCGACGCGAAGAACTCATCTACATCATGGACCTGGCCCCCACGGTGTGTGACCTGATGGGCTTCCCCGTCCCCGGGGGGTGGGATGCCCGGAGCTTCGCCCCGGCGCTTAGAGGGGAAGAGTTCACCGGCTGGCCCTACCTGGTCTACGACCACGGCATCTATACCTTCACCCGCACCGTGAGGACGCCCGACTGGATGCTGATGCACGTGCTCCACCCGGGCTGCTATCCCTACGACGATCCGGTGATGCTCCACGACATGGCACACGACCCCCACCAGCAGGTGAACCTGGCGGCCGAGCGCCCCGAGGTGGTGGCTGAGCTTGACGGGCATTTGGCCGAATGGCGGCAGGAACAGATTCAGAAGGGCGCAGCCCCTGACCCGCTGGAGGCGATGGTGAAGGTGGGGCCCTTCCTCTACTGCGAGCCCGAACGCTTCATGGAGCGCCTGAGGAACACCGGCCGGGCCCACTTCGCCGACGACCTCCTCCGTCGCCTCTCCCCCCTCCACCCCAACCGCTTCACTTCTTGACCGGAAGGCGCCACTTCGCGGTGGTGCGGCGTGGCGGAAACTTGACGATGCCAACGCCCTGGAGGAGGCCGCGCCTTGTGTGGAATTTGTGTACGATGCGCGCGAAATATCCGTAGAGAGGAACTTGCTCACCTTGTGGGTCATCCCAGTAGTCGGCGTACTCCGTAAACTGCCTGAACACGTCGTATGCACAGATGTCGGCTATCTGTATGAGATTTCGCCTCTTAGAGTCTTCGAACACCACTTCGCCGCAGATGCTTCGGAAGTGCATCTTTATGAAACTGCTGCCGTGCTGCTTCAGCTTCCGGTGCTGCTGCTCCAAGAGTTTCTGCCATTCGCTTCCCTTCGGCGTCTTGCCGCTTGTCTTGTCCATCACGACCGAGCAAGTGAGGTGCTTCTCGCTTGAAACATTTTGGAGACGTTGTAGCAGAAACTCGTAGGCAACTGAGCTGGGGTAGTGCGGCTGGGCATACTCGGCCTGGAGCTTTGGTTTGTCTATGACGGACGCGAAGAGGATAAGGCGTGATGACGCGATCCATCTGTAAAACTCGTTGACGAATGCGGTAAGATCAGCCTCGCTGATCCCAAATGGCTTCAAGTAAC
>CAZIBA010000095.1:0-7343 GCA_964536795.1 uncultured Planctomycetota bacterium
CCGTCGGAAAGGGCGGCGCTGATGTCCTCGGCGACCAGGGGGATGTCGTTGGAGGGAATGGTGTTCTCGCCCTCGACGTAGACCGCCGCCGTCGGCAGCAGCGATGCCGTCGGGTCCCCACCCCTCACGACGAACTGATCCAGCATTTCCCGGACCTCGTCGAGGGTCTTGCCCTCAAAGGCAGAGAGGGTCAAGACGGTGGGGGCGATGCGCGGCTCCAGCTCCTCCAGCCACAGCCTCGGCGCCCCCGTGCTGGACCGGTCGCTTTGCTGTGAATCGCGACGATGGACCTCCCTGGTCATCGGGTACCTCCCTCTTCTGACTGTCACCGCCCGAGCAACGACACAAGGGCGACAGCGGCGCGCGCTGTCACCCGCGGTTCGTTCCACATCCTGGAAGTGGCTGGTGACGGGGCCCAGTGCGACCCCGTCACCACCTTCGTCATAGCTTACGCACCTCGAACAGAGCGGATGGTCCCGTCACACCGGAGCGACCCAGTCGGGTCGAGACCGTTGTCAAACAGGAAATCGATGGGGAAGATACCCGGCAGCACCGTGCTGGTGGTGGTCACGCTCTGGGTGTCACCCACCACGTGGATGTTCCCCCAGATCGGGCCCGCGGCCAGCCGGGTCAGGTTTCCACCGATCGTCATGTTCCCCACCAGCGTGTCAAAGAGCTGGACACTGCGGGCGTCGTTGGTGACGGTGACGTCGCTCACCAGGTCGCTGGGCAGGCCCCGACCACCCACGGTAAGCCCGCTCAGGCTGCCGGCGTTGAGGACGTTGCCCGCTTCACCCCAGTCGCCGGTGGAGTTGAGTCTGGCCTGACCACCGACGTTGACGTCGGTGAACACCGGGCTCACGGCCGTCCGGCTGCCGACGGTCAGCCTGGCGTCCCCACCCACGTTGAAGTGAGTGGCGAAGCCGGACTGTCCCAAGGTCCCGGTGACCTGCGCTCCCCTCAGGGTGCCCCCGATATCCCAGTCCCCGGGAGCGTCGCCGCTGACCCGAGCGCTCTGGAAATCGCCCCAGACGACGACGTCACTGTTCAGGTCGGCCACAACCCGCGGGCTGCCGACGTTGAGCCGACCGGCGGTTCCGTGTACCTCGAAAACGTCACCGAGCCCGGGCCTGCCCAGTTGTCCGACGACGAGGTCCATCGTGGCCACGTCCAGACCCCGGAGGTTGCCCTCGACGAACATGCTGCCGTTGAGGTCGCCGGTGATCCGACCGGTGCCGAAGTTGCCGAAGACGTAGACGTCCCCGAAGACGCTCTGTCGCGTACGGCTGCCCACCGCCCACCGCCCCACGTCACTTCCGAAGGCGATCTCATCCCTCCCGGAGAGGTCCTGAGCGGTGCCAAAGGTGTTGTTGGGGGTGCCGATAGCCTCGCTGTCGATCCAGGCGGATTCGGTGTCAGCTCCGTCGATGCTAAGCGTATAGGGCCCGACGTTGCCCGCTGGCCAACCGTCGACAGGGTCGGCGAAGAGGCCGTCCGGCCAGTGGGTGACGGCGACGATGTAGGTGTCGGTGGCCGGGGCGTTGAACTGGATCCAGGAGTCGGTGCCGCCGGCCATGAAGTGGTCGTCGTTGATGAACCCGAAGAACGGGTCACCGGTCCGCCAGACGGCGAGGACCGTGTCGGGCACCCGGACCAGCGTGCCCAGCACCCCGTCACCCACCGTGTCCGTCTCCAAAGTAACCGACTCACCGGCGGTGGCGGTAAAGCTGTAGAAGTCAACGTCGGCACTCGTATCCAGACGGCCGGCGACGGCGATGTGGTTGGGAGTGGTCACGAAGGGACCATCGACGCTGAAGTTCTGGACCGGCCCTCCGGAGTAGAAGTTGCCGTAGACGCCTCCGGTCACCCGGAGCATCCGGACCCCGCCCCCGATGATGACGTCGTTGTTGATGTCCGCCGGGGCTCGCGTGCCGATCCGGGCCGTCCCCAGGTCACCACCCACGAAGAAGACCCCGCTGCCGGAGCCCAGGTCGCCGCCCAGCATCAGCATTCTGCAATCCCCGGCGATGTGGACGTCACCGGTGATGCCCAGAGCCATGCGGATGGTGTTGACGTCGGCGCCGGAAATGACCTCGCCCTCCAGACCACCGGTCCGGCTCATGAGCATGTTGATGCCGCCCTGGGCGTCGATGGTACCCCGGATGGGGCCGGCGGACATGGCCCGGCCCAGGTAGCCGTTCTCACCCATGAGCAGGATGTCGGTGTTGAGGTCGCCCCTCTGGGAGTTGATGTAGTCGAAGGGCCCGGAGACGAAGAACTGGCCCTCGATGTCGTTGGTGAACTGCACCCGGCCGACCTCGCCCGCATGCACCTCCGTATTGGTGAAGGTGCCTCCCCTCAGGTTGTCCAGGGACATGCGAACGTTGACGTAGGAATCCCTGACGGTGGGGGCCTGCAGAAGGCCGAGGCTGCCGCCGTTGATGTCCACGGAGTTGTTGGCGAACTCACCCACCGTCCGGTCGGTCGCCACCATCCGATTGACGTTGCCTTCGCTCTGTACGGTGGTCCCGTGGATGCCGAAGCCCGATGCCTCGATGCGGTTGATACCCCGGCTGATGGCCCAGGTGGGAGGCGAAGCGACAACACCCGAAGACCAGATGAAGCTATTGAAGATACCGTCGGCACCGCGGGTCGCCATCACGTTCCGGACCGTATTCGCCAAGATCTGCGTCCCGTCGATGACGGCGCCCGCCCCCCGCACTCCCACCGTCCCAATCGGCGCACCGGTCAGGTAGCTGCCGTCGAAGACCTGCCAGCCACCAAGCGTGTCTATGGTGTCGACGGTAATCTTGCCGCCCAGGATGGAGCCGCCATTGGTGGTCTCGACCAGGTAGACGCCTCCCGTGCCGGTGATGGCCGGCTGGACGAAGTCCACGCCCGGCCTGGTGCTGCGGACCGAGCCGACCACCGCCGGCGAGAACACCCCGGCCTTGGCATCGAGCCCCGTTCCTGCGGGAGCCATGCCGGGACCGACGTTCACGTCCACCACAGCGAAACCATCGGTGGGGTCGGCGCCGGTACCGTAGATAACGCCCACGAGGCCGTCGCCGATCCCTGCGTACCAGGGGTCGGAGAGGTCGGCGCTGTTGGTGTTGTCCGTATCGGAGCGGACGGTGCCGATGTAGCCACTGGCGATGACGTCGCCGATGGCGCCCGCGGCCCGCACCTCGAGCAGGTCACCGCCCACGTTGACACCGCGCAGCGGCGGCGTGTTCTTGATACCGACGATGCCGGCGGGGACGCCTACGTATACCGGCGGCCCGTTGATGTACCCGGTGGCCGGGTTGACGGTGCCGATGTGCTCCGCAAAGCCCAGGTCGCCGCCCTCGCCGGAGAGCACGATGCTGTTGGCCGAACCCAGAACGGCATGCACCAGGTCGCCGTCCGTGGTGGTGTTGAGGAAGTCGTCGAGGCTACCGGTGAGATAGTAGATATCCAGCTCGCCCGGGCCCCCGAAGGCGAAGGTGGATCCACCGGGGCCACCCGGAGCACCCGGAGCACCCGGAGCACCCGGAGCACCGGGAACCGCGGGAGCACCGGTGAGGGTGATGTTGACTTCCCCGATCTCCGCTTCGCCGTTGATGATGACGCTATACTCGTCCGAGACGATGTCCAGCAGGGTCATCACCGTACCGGGGCCGCCGCTGGTCACGGGGATGTAGCGGTAGGTGACGGTTCCGGTCTCGGGCTCCGGCAGAATGATCTGACCGCCGCTGTCGTCAGTGAAGATGTGGGGTCCCGGTACGCCGGTTCCGAGGACGACGGGGTCCAGGGTCGAGATGCCGGGACCAGCGTAATAGATGTCGCCTGCGACCCGGGCGAAGCGGACGTTGCCTCCGACGCCCACATTAATCTCCGGGTGACCTTCTTCAAGGTTGCCAAAGTCGCCGCCGATGTCCAGCAGGTCGATCTGCCCATGTATTTGGGGGCCGAAGTTATCGCTGTTGGCGCGGGTGTAGCTGGTGGGTGAGTAGTCTCCGCCGGTGACAATGCTGCTGATATTGCCGTCAGCAACGATATCGAAGCCCTCAATCGCCTTCGTCGCCCCATCGGCCGACCAGCCGATGTTATTGGGGGACAGGACGTAGTGGATGTCGAAGTCGTTGAAGATTCCACCGTCGGCATAAATCCCGCCGCCCATCCAGGAGGTCCCCGCCTGGAACAGACCGACAGGGCCGCCTACGGGTCGCTGAGGTAGCGAGGCCAGCCCAGCCGCCGGGGCAAACACCGCGCCAAGCTGCAGATCGATCGCAGAGTGCGCCACCACGGGCTGCCACTCTCCCCAAGGCGCCGAGCCGCCCAAGTCGCCCGAGGCGCGTATCTGGACGATGCCGTCAGCGCTGATGACGGTAAGGCCGACGTCGGTGAATCCCGGGAAGATGATCGGGCTGCTGCCGTCGTCTGTAGTGGTGCCATAAACGTTACCGGCGATCTCCATGCCGCCAGCGGCTCCGAGGGCGACGTTGATGTCAACACCGTATGCTTGGCCGCCGGTGTAGGCGCCCATGGCTGTCTGCATAGCGCCCGTGACTGTCAACACGTAGGGACCGGAGGACGTCGCGCTGGCCGCCTCAAAGTCAGCGTCTGTGGCCACGGCTACCCGCCAGAGACCGGGATAGTCGATGACGTACGTCTCCGTCGGGGCCAGGTAGCCCGAAGTCGCTACCAAATCGCCCGCCGGGTTAAACAGGCCGACGGCGAAGAGAGTAGGGCCGGCGGACTGGCCAAAGGTGATCACGTCACCGGGCATAGCCGGGAAGGCGTAGAAGTCCACCAGGTCTTCACCCAGCGAGCCCTGCGGGCCCTCCAGGTAGCCGACCACGCTGAAGTCGCCCCCGGGCAGGAACTCGGGCCCTTCCAGCCCCACCGCCAGCGCCCCCGCAACTCCGCCGCCCGGGGTGACCGCAAAGGTGTTGTTCCACCGGACCATATCACTGTCGGGGTCGGGGGTGAGGATGTAGTCGTGGGCCAGGAAGGCGTTGGCAACGGGGGCCAGCAGGTTCACCCGCTCGATTTCCTGGAAGGGGGTGGAGATTTGGCTCAGTGGGGTCCCTACGCCCACGGCGACGTCGTAGTCGCAGTTGAAACCGGCAACCTGGAACTCACCGAAGGTGCCAGCCACGTTAATGACGCCCGGACCGCGGTAGACGGTGTCGGAGTCGTAGAGCCAGGGGTCCCCGTCCAGCAGTCCGGCGTTGGAGTTGATGCTCATGTGCTGGAGGTCACCGCCGATGTCCACGCTCACCGGGAACGCGCCGGTGCTTTGGTAGGCCATGAACCCCAGATAGAGGTCCCTGACCGACCCCTCCACGGTGATGCCACAGTCGAAGAGGCTCCCGTCGATGAGGATCCGCCCCACGTCCTGATGTGTGGGCAGCAGCGGACCCGGTCCGTCCGGGTCGGGACCGTTGACGGCCAGGGCTTCAATCCCCTCGTCTCCGACGCCGATTCCCAGAATCCGCGCGCCGCCCGAGCCCTCCGGGCCGTCGGTACCGGCCCAGAGCTCCGAGGTCGCAAGCGCCCCGGGCGTCCAGACGAAAATCCCCGTGTCTTCGTCAAGCTCACCACTCATGACGGTGAGTTCGGTGGTGAGGTCGGAGTTGTAGAAGCTGATGGTCCCGATATAGTCCGGGTTGCCGCTGGCGGGCCCGTCGATGTCGCTGGCGGCCGCGAGGCTGTCCCCGGCGTCAGGAGTGGTAGTGATGTAGGTAGCTTCGTTGATGGTGCCCGGCTGGGGGACGGCGTGGTTGACAATGGTCAGGTCGTAGGAGCCCCAGCCCGTCAGGAGGTCACCGACGGGACTGCCGTCGAAGAGGACACCAGGAGGAGGAGCAGGACTGGGTAGATCAGGGTCGTTCACCGGGTCGCCGTCGGGGGCGCAGGCAATGCCCAGATAGTAGCGGCCGGTAAAGTCGACGGCCGGGTTGTTCATGTTGTAGACGATCTGGGCGTCGTTGGGGTCGCCGGCGCCGGAGTTGTCGTCGTAGGCGATCATCTGGACCACGCCCGTGATGGGGTCACGGTTGAACAGACCGATGTTGACGTCAAAATCGTTCACCCCGCCGCCGCCGGGGGTCGCCACGTCAATGGTCACAGGGGCGCCGTCGAGTATCCCGTTGCCGTTCACGTCTTCACCGGGGTCCAGAATCGTGTTCAGGTTGAGGTCTTCGTTGAATTGAAGCGTGAAGGAGTACCAGTCCACGTCCCCGGGCTGGAAGATCTCCCCCTCCAGGTTCGTGGTACCCATCAAGTACGCACCGATGTCGAGACCCAGGGGGCTGAGCACGTCCACGTAGGTAGCGGCGATGGCGAAGTTGGCCGCCTCCTCCACGGAGCCAGGAACCGCGAAGGGGAAGGGGGCCGGTGTCCCGCCCTCCATGTTCACCCTGATATAAACGTCCTCAGGGTCCACCCAGGTGAAAGAGCCGCCACTCCACACGATGGTGGGCGCGATGCGGGGCTCAAGCTCCTCCAGGGTGAGCTTGCGTTCGGGGGGATTGGCGGCTGTGCTGCGGGGGTTGGATGAGCGTCCGAAGTCCAACAGGTCGGAAGCCCAACGTCGAGAACGGTTTGCCATCGGAAGCCACCTCCTTGACGACTCTGTGGCCACTGTCGGCCATGCGCGGCCGAGTTTCCCTGTGTCTATGCGTGTCGGCCGGACCCTCTGCTCCGCCCTGCGTAGCGGCTACTCTGCTTCGCCCTGCGTAGCGGGCTTCGCAGAGCAGGGCCTCGACAAGCTCCCTTCGGCCCTGCTCAAGACAGGCCCTTCGGCAAGCTCGCCCGCCGTAGCCTCGGCGAAGGAGGGCTCAGCACAAGCCCTTCGGCAAGCCCACCCTGACGGGCGCCGACCGTAAGTCTGTACGACGGCACAACACGTTGAGTAGTAGACGTTTCGGAAGCGATGATGTTCAGGGAAAAGTTCCCCACCACCGCGCGACGCGGGGCGTCACGACACACCACCCCCATCTGGGCCGGGATTATAGCCTCTCAGACGGTTTAGGCAAGCAAAAAGCCGGATTTTTTTCCCCGTTCCGTGCCCCCGGGGGGGCTGCACGCACACCAGGGCAGATGCCCTGCCGAACCCGCGGACCTGTGCCACCACCGCGCCCTCCCCATGTGGGAAGCCGGGCATGCGCTGCATCTGTGCCCCGGCCGGTTTGGTGCCGGGGAGACAAGGGGCTTAAGCCCCTTGCCTGTCGCTGCAGTAGCTGCCGGGCAGTGTGCCACGGCCGGCCTTGCTTGTCCTGAGCCTGTCGAAGGGTCCGGCCGTGCTGCAGGAGGGCACGGACGGCGCTTCCGGGTCAGTCCTTGGCACCCGGCGC
>CAZIBA010000096.1:0-7320 GCA_964536795.1 uncultured Planctomycetota bacterium
ACCACCGCTGGCTGGAGGTGCGTCTGCCCCTTGCCCAGGCCAAAGGAAGTCCCGTCCTGGCCCTCCGGGCGCGGACGGCCAGACCGGGGGCCGCCTCTCTGTCGACCGTGCCGGGTGGCTACGTCGTCTGGGGAAGCCCACACGTCCGCCTGGTGCCCCCGGTCTGGCAGAACAAGCCGCGTACCACCCCGAAACGACCCGCCAGCCTCGTCGTCATCGTCATCGACTCGTTGCGGGCCGACGCGCTGAGGTGCACCCACCCGGCCGGGGTCGCCGCCCCGTCCATCGACCGGTTGGCGGCGAAGGGCGTGGTGTTTGAGAACGCCTTCAGCCAGGCTCCAGCGGGCATCCCTTCGTTGGCCACCATTCATTCGGGCCTCTGGCCCGAGGTGCACGGCACGGACCCGGCCGACCCCAGGACCCCGGGCCTCCTGCCACCCGCGGCCGTCACCCTGGCCGAGAGCCTGCGCCGATTCGGGTACCGCACGGCCTGGATGAGCGAGCGCCTGCCCCTTCCCGGCCTCAACCTGGAACAGGGCTTCGACGAGGTGGTGACCGTTGCGGTGAACCGGGGAGAGGGAGCTGCCTCCCTCTTCAGGCAAGGGGCGTCCTGGCTTCTCGGCCGGTCGGAGGAGCCCGTGTTTCTCCACCTCCACAGCCGCTGGCTGGCCCGTACGGTCGACGAGGTGCTCCACGAGCCCCCGCAGGACCTGGACCGGCTGCGCGACAGGCTTCGTCGGCGCTACCGCGAAGAGCTCCTCTCGGTGGATCGGGCTCTGGGTGAGTTCACCGGAGCGCTGGCCGAGGCCGGGCTCCTGGAGCAGTGCGTCGTCGTGGTGACGGGCGACCACGGCACCGACCTCTGCGACCGTTACCCCACCATCATCCCGGGCGGCCCGGGCTTCACGCTCCGCGACGAGCAGCTTCACGTGCCCCTCGTCATCCGCGCCGCTGAGGGACAGGCGGTGACTCGACGTATAGCCGGCCAGGTGAGGCTCATCGACCTGGCTCCCACCGTCTGTGAGCTGTTGGGAGTTCCGCCCGCTGAGCACTGGCAGGGCGTGTCGCTGGCCCAGGCCGTGACCGCAGGCGCGCCGGTGCCCGATCTGCCCGTGTTCGCTTCGGCCACGAGCCACAAGCCCGACCGGGTTGCCCTTCGGCACCGGGACCACAAGTACATCAAGGTGCTCCGCCCGGGGGAACCGAGGGGTCACGTCTTTCTCGAGCCCCTGGCCGACCAGCAGTTGTATAATACCCTCAGCGACCCCGACGAGACCTGCAACCTGGCCCGGGAGGCCCCCGGGGTGGTGGCCGAGATGGAGAGTGTGCTCCGGGAGCAGGCGGAGAAGAACGAGGTCCTGAGGACGCAGCTTTTCCCCTGCACAGCGCCGACGCCGCCCGGGGAGGAGGAGTCGGCACCCCAACAGGAGAGCAGCGAGCAGAAGAGGAAGCCCCGTGACCCGGGAGAAGCAGACCTGGACCAGGCTCCAGCTCATTGAATGGACGGTCCCCTACTTCAAGGAGAAGGGCATCGACGGCGCCCGTCTTGACGCCGAGGTGCTTCTGGCCCACGCCCTGGGGACCAGCAGGCTGCAGCTTTACGTCCACTACGACGAGCCCGTGGACCCGGAGGCGCTGGCCAGCTACCGGAAGCTGGTGAGCAGGCGGGCCAAGCGCGAACCCCTGAAGTACATCGTCGGCAGGACCGAGTTCCTCTCGCTCCCGCTTGCCCTGGACGACCGCGTCCTCATCCCCCGGCCGGAGACGGAGCTGCTGGCCGAGCGGGCCATCGAGGTGCTCGGCAGCGAACTTCCCCCGGGTCCCAAGATCGTCCTGGACGTGGGGACCGGCTCGGGGGCCATCGCCCTGGCCATCGCCAAGAACCTGCCCGACGTCCTGGTCCACGCCACCGACACCTCGCCGGGGGCCCTGGAGGTGGCCGAGACCAACGCCCGGGAACTGGGCGTCGGAGACCAGGTCGTCTTCGGCCAGGGAGACCTCCTTGAGCCGGTGATCGAGCTGGCCGGGCGGGTGCACCTGATGGTGAGCAATCCCCCCTACGTCAGCGAGTCGGAGTACGAGGGGCTCGCCCCCGAACTCGCCTTTGAGCCGCGCTCGGCCCTGATAGCTGGTCCGACGGGGCTGGAGGTCATCGAGAAGCTGGTCAGGGCCGCCCCCGGGATGCTCGTGCCCGGCGGGTTGCTGCTCTGCGAGATCGGTGCTGGTCAGGCCGGCGGGGTGAAGGAACTCGTGGAGGAGACCGGGGCCTACGAGTCCATCGTCTTCCGCCGGGACTATGCGGACATCGAGCGCATTGTCGAGGCCCGCAAGTCGTCTGCACCCCCACGGGGTCGAGGCCGGGCTGATTGACAGGGGCGCCCCCGGCCGATGAGAAAGACGAGGGGCATCAGCGCCCCCCCGTCGAGTGAGAGACCGACACGCCGAAGGGAACTCCGTGGCCACCACGGAAACCGAAGGGAGGAACCAGCGCGATGGATAGCTTTGTCGTCGAAGGAGGTACGCCGCTCAGTGGCAGCATCGCCATCAGTGGGTCCAAGAACGCCGCCCTGCCCATCCTGGCCGCCAGCATACTGGCCGACGGTCCGGTGACCCTGCACAACGTTCCTCGCCTTTCCGACGTGGAGTTCATGACCCTCATCCTGGCCGAGTTAGGCGTGGCCTCCCGCTGGGTTGACCAGCAGACGTTGGAATTGAAGGTGGTGGACGAGGGGCTGGTGACCGCCCACTACGACCTGGTGCGGAAGATGCGTGGTTCCTTCTGTGTGCTGGGTCCGTTGCTGGGGAAGCGGGGTCGGGCCGTGGTCTCGCTTCCCGGTGGCTGTGTCATCGGGCCCCGGCCCATCGACCTGCACCTCAAGGGCCTGAAGGCCCTGGGGGCCGAGCTGCGCCTGGACAGGGGCTACGTCATCGGCAAGGGCAGGGAGATGAGGGGGGCCGAGATCTACCTGGGCGGGCCCAACGGGAGCTCCTGCGGAGGCACGGCCAACGTGGTCATGGCCGCGGTGCTGGCCCGGGGACGGACGACCATCATCGGAGCGGCCTGTGACCCGGAAGTGGTGGACCTGTGTCGGTTCCTGGTGGCCATGGGGGCCCAGATCGAAGGCATCGGCTCACCCCGCCTGATCGTCCAAGGGGTCGAGCGCCTGCAGGGGACCGAGCATTCCGTCATCCCCGACCGCATCGAGGCCGGCACCTTCCTGGTGGCCGGGGCCATCACCGGAGGCGAGGTAACTCTCACGGACGTCCAGCCCCGTCACCTGGCCGCCGTCATCGACAAGTTGAGGGAGGTGGGCGTCGAGGTGACCGTGGCTGAGGACACCCTGACGGTCCGGGGACCTGACCGCGTCCGACCCACGGACATCACCACCCTGCCGCCCCCGGGCTTCCCCACCGACCTGCAGGCCCAGTTCACCGCCCTGCTGGCCCTGGCCGACGGGGTTTCCGTCATCACCGAGAAGGTCTTTCCCGACCGTTTCATGCACGTGGCGGAACTCAACCGGATGGGGGCTCGCATCCGGAAGGAAGGGACGAGTGCCATCATCAACGGGACGGAGGAGCTGTGCGGGGCCCCGGTGATGGCCTCGGACCTGCGCGCCTCAGCGGCCCTGGTGCTGGCCGGGCTGGCCGCCCGGGACACCACCATCGTCAACCGGGTCTACCACATCGACCGGGGGTACGAGCGCATCGAGGAGAAGCTGGCCGCGCTGGGAGCCCGGGTCAAACGGGTCTCGGAGTACTCGCTCCCACCACCCGCACCGGACCTGGTCTGAGGGCCTGGTTCGACGGTGCCGCTCCCTCGGGCTACGACGCCGGGGCCGAGCCCTGGCGAAAGGCGTCGATCTCGCCGGCCACCAGCCCTGCAGCCAGGACGCCCGCGGAAACGGCCAGTGCCACGTCCAGCAGGAGCGGATCGCTGAGCTCCGCCAGCCAGGTCGTCGCCCCGGAGACCACCATCAGGGTCGCCGGCAGCGCCACCGCCCAGCGGGGTAGTCGGCGGACCGGAGCCCCCTCCCCGGGGGCCAGGAACATCCGGTAGGCGTAGCCCAGGGTGAAGGCGGTGAAGGGCGCGTAGAGCACGACAGCGATGACCAGGTAGGTCACCTGAGTCACCAGCAGACCGATGACCTGCCGGTCGTAGAGGCTCAGGGGGGTGGCCAGAAGGGCAGCCACGGCCACCAGGAGCAGGACCTGAAGCACCCAGAAGCGGACCCCCTCCCGCTTCCAGGCCCTTAGCTCAGGCTCCCGGGCGTCGGAAGACGCGGGCCTCAGTCGCCGGGACAGACCCCGCACCCGCAAGCCCACCGGCACCTCGTAGCTGAAGAGCAGACGGATGAGCGCCCACCAACCTCGTGGCTGAGAGGGGACCCCGGGCGTCACCGTGGGGAGCTGGGCCAGAGCAGAGAGGGCGGCGTCGACGTCGCCCGTCAGCCTGGCCGCGTAGGCGTCGGCTGCCAGTTGCTTGAGCCGGGAGGCCAGGGGCCAGAGCACGGAGAAGGTCACGCCACCCACCACGGCCACCGCAGCCCACCCCAGCAGCACGTGGAGGGCCACGAAGAGCAGCCAGGCGTAGTAGACGGCCAGGTTCCACCAGAGGTCCCGGTGACGGACGTGCCAGAGCTCCGTCCCCACCAAGAAGGTAACCTGGGCAGGCGAAAGGGTCTCCACCACCTCCTCGCTCAGGTAGAGGTTGGTCGTGCCCAGACCGGCGAACCTGATCGGCCCCAGCCCCAGCGCCTCTGCCGGGGCTACGTAAACCGCGCGCAGGCGGGCTCCGGAGCGCCCGGCCACTCGTCCGATGGCGGCCAGGTGTTCCTCTCTGCCGGACTGCTCCCCGAGCAGAGCGGGCAGCCCGGGGAAGTAGTGAAGCAGTGGCTCCCCCACGGTGCCGAGCAGCGTGACCACGAAGTAGATGAGGCCGGCCAGTCCCCCCAGGAGCTCCCCGCCGGCCAGCACACTCCGCGTGCGGAGCCAAAGGAAGACCTTGATCAGAACGGGGAAAAGCCCCAGGAAGCTGGCCGTCAGCCAGAAGCCTACGAGCTCCCGCGCCGGTGCCTTCGTCTCCCGCCAGTTCGGGTAGACGGCGTGGGCCACCAGGACGGGAACGGCCACCAGGATGACCACCAGAGCCGTCTCCACCACGGCCGTCCGTCCCAGGTCAAAACGCCAGACCAGGAAGGCAAAGAGAAAGCAGAAGACAAGGAGCGCCGTCTTACGCATAGTCAAAGACCGCCGGTCCGCCGAAAACAGTGAGTTCTGCCTGCCGGAACGTGGGGCCGCTCTGACGCCCTCAGCGAGCGTCCGGCGAGGCCACCAGTCCCGTATCCGGGTCGAACGCCTCGGCCATCTGGTACGTCAACTCCACGCCGGGCGTCTCCGCCGAGAGCCGGAGTCCGCCCAGCTCGGGCGCGAAGACCCAGGTGGTGCTCTCGAAGCTCTTCACGCTGGGGCGCTCCCGGGCGATGACGCCCCAGTCGTAGCGGTCCCAGGCCCCGAACTCCTTGCGGTAGTGCCACACCTCCACCCGCCAGACGACGAAAGGCTGGCCCGAGGGCAGCGTGGTTTTCCGCGTGGTCAGCTCCTCGACCAGGACGCGGGCCTCGGTCCCCCGTCCCCGGAGGAAGAGGATGCGCCGACGGTCGGAGAAGGACGTCATCCCTGTGACCAGCCGACGTATCTCGGCCACGTCCTTCTTCTTCAGTTCGGGTGCGTCGTCGGCCACCCCCTCGGCCTTCAGATTCACCCCCTCGACGCGACCCCGGTTGGTGAGCAGGACGACGTCGTAGACCCCCTGGGGAAGCTCCGTCTTCTCAAAGACGGCCAGCCCGTCCTGCTCCGGGCCCGCTGGGGACATCTGGTAGGTGGTCTCGCTCTCACGCTCGATGAGCTGGGCGCTTCTGACCTCCTTGGCCGGGCCCACGCGAAGACGAATCTCCCCGGCCCAGCCCGGGGCCACGCCCACCAGGAGGAGCAGGACGACCAGCGCTCCACCCCAGGAGCAGCTCCCGGATTTGCCGGCAGGCCTCCTCCCTGGGCACACCCGGCCACCGGGGGCTATCGTTGGGCAATCATCCGTTCCAGGCATTCGGCCGTGTTCTCCGCTGCGTGGGCCACCAGTCCCAGGCGGTTGGCGATGTGCATGAGCATGACCACGGTGACGGGGTCCATTTCCCCCTCGGTCCGGAAGAGGTGTTCCAGGAACCGACGGTGGTGCTGGCTGGCCCGGAACTGGGCCTCGCGGACGTCCTTGAGCTTCTCCAGTTCCTCGTGGATGCGGGAGCGTTCGTCACTGCTGCCCATGGCCTCGTTGAGGGCCCGGGAGCGCTCCAACAGCACCTCGCTGGTGTGGACGACGGCCTCTGTGAAGTCGGAGAAGAGGTCGTGGAGGGCTTCGGGAAGGGGGGTTTCCCGGACGGAGATGAGTTTGGCGGTGTCGTTGGCGTTGTCGGCCACGTCGTCCTGGAGACCCAGGAGCAACAGGGTGTCGCTGCGCTGGATGGCGCTGAAGATGCTGTGGGTCAGGTGTCGGCGGATCTCCTCTTTGACCTCGTCGGCGGTTGCCTCTTCGCTGTCGATCCGGCGGGCGACCTTCTCCACGCCCGCCTGGTCACCCTCGACGAACCGGGAAGCCAGGCCCTTGAGCAAGCGGGTGGTCTTGACCACCTGCACCATGTGCTCGTACAGGGGACCGAAGGCGTTGCGGCCGAAGAGACCCCCGATGGTGCGCACCATGCAGTCTACTCCTCGCTCCTGCTCGGCCTGCCCGGCCGAAGACAAGGGGTTCAGGTCCCTTGTCCGGGGGGCCGGGGAGCTCCCTGCGGACCGACGCCCGGGGCTGCCTCAGACCACTCCAGGACCCGGACCACGTCGGCCAGGTACCGGTGTACGGTCCGGAACAGACTGACCAGGTCCACGAAGATGGGGCTGGAGAGCTTCGACTCCGCCACCCCTCCGCTGAGCCGCTCCAGGTGGCGATGGTACAACTCCCGCAGCCCGCTGTCCAGACCCCGGTCGAAGCTGAGCACGGCGTCGGCCCCGGCCGGATCGGTCCCCTCCAGGAAGCGCAGGACCCGGACGAAGCTCTCGCTCACCTGTCCGTGCAACTCACGGAGCTCGGTCAGCTCGCCCATGGCAAAGGGGATGTCTCCCGCTGCCTTCTTCCGTCCCAGCAGCACCACCTCCTTGGAGACGAAGTCACCGATGTGCTCGAAGTCCTTGACGATGCACAACAGCTTCTCTCTGGTGGCCAGCAGCTCCCGTGGAAGGCTCTGCTCGGGCAGCCGGGCCAGGTAGTCGGTGAGC
>CAZIBA010000097.1:0-7211 GCA_964536795.1 uncultured Planctomycetota bacterium
AGTTCCTGGGTCAGGTCGCGGCCGGCCAGGTGGGTATCGTAGTGTGCGCCTCCCTCCCAGGAGGTGCTCCCGGTCACGTCGTATATGCGGCCCCGGTAGGCGACGTAGGCCGGCCTGCCTTCCTTGCCGTCGTACTTGGCCAGCTCCTCGCTGGTCATAGCCTGCTGACCACCTTCGGGGACTTCTTCCTGAGCTTCTTCACCAGCGGGTTCGGTCTTGGCCTTCTTCAGCAGGCCGTAGCGTTCGGCGTTCCTCCGAGCGATCTCGCGCACCTTCTCCAGCTCCTCCTCGGCCCCCTCGCGGAAGAGGTGGCGGAAGCGACGCTGGGGCTTGAGGTAGTCCTCCACGGGGCGCAGTTCCTTGAGCGAGCGCACGCGGGACACCTCCCCGTCCACCCACTCCACCAGCGGGTAGAGCCCCGTCTCCACGACGGCCTTGGCGATCTCGAAGGTCAGCCCCGGCGCATGACCCCAACCCAGTGGGCAGGGGACGTGGATCTGGATGTACTTGGGTCCGCGGATGCTCAGGGCCTTCTTGACCTTGCGTTGCAGGTCACGGGGGAAGGCCGGTGAGGCCGTGGCCACGTAGGGCAGGCCGTGAGCGACGGCGATCTCGGGCAGGTTCTTCTTAGGCAGTGGGTTGCCGAAGCTCCGCTTGCCGGACGGGCTGGTGGTCGTGTGAGCGTCGAAGGGAGTGAGGCCGGAGCGCTGGATGCCGGTGTTCATGTAGGCTTCGTTGTCGTAGCAGACGTAGAGGATGTCGTGACCGCGCTCCCACATGCCGGATATGGCCCCGAAGCCGATGTCAGCGGTGCCCCCGTCACCGCCCTGGGCGATGACCCGCACAGTATCCAGCTTCGCGAAGGCCCGCAGCGCCATCTCCACCCCTGAGGCCACCGAGGATGAATTCTCAAACAGGGAGTGTATCCAGGGCACCCCCCAGGCCGACTCCGGATACTTGGTAGTGAACACCTCCAGACAGCCGGTGCAGTTGGTCACGATGGTGTTGGCGCCGGCGGCCTCGATGACCAGGCGGGCGGCCAGGGCCTGACCGCAGCCGGGACAAGCTGTGTGACCGGGGGAGAAAAGTTCCCGTGGTTCCTTGATAGCAGTCTCAGTCATTGTTAGGCCACCTCAACTTCCGTTTTCAGGTCAATGTATTCGTTGCTCACCGTGGGGCCGGCCAGCTTCTCCAGCACCTCCTCCAGAGTGGCAGAGCGTACGTCCCGGCCGCCGAGTCCCATCACGAAACCGCTGATCTTGGGTCGCTCTTCCTTGTCGTAGAAGAGGGAACGGATTTCGGTGACCACGGGAGCTTCACCACCCAGCGAGACCGCCTTCTCGCAGACGGCCACCTGCTTGGCGCCCTTGAGGGCCTCGTAGATGTCCTCAGTTGGGAAGGGCCGGTAGGAGACGATCTTGAGCACGCCCAACTTCTCACCGGCTTCGCGCTGCTGGTCCACGAAGTCCTTGATGGTTCCGACCACGGAGCCGAAGGCCACCAGCACCGTTTCGGCATCGTCACATTTGTAGGCCTCCACGCGGGCTGCAAGCGGACGGCCGAAGACCTCCTCGAAGTCGACCTCGGCCTGGGGCAGGAGCTCCAGGGCCCGGTCCATCCCCTCCTGGATGGAGTAGCGGGTCTCCATGTAGTGGGCCGGCTCAAACAGGAGGCCCATGGAGATGGGGTCCTCCACGTCCAGCTTGTGCAGTGGCTGGAAGGGAGGAACGAACTGCTTCACCTGCTCCTCGCTGGGCACGTCGACGATCTCGGAGTTATGGGTCAGCAGGTAGCCGTCCAGACAGACCATCACCGGCAGACTCACCTCCCGGTGCTCACCGATGCGGTAGGCCAGCAGGATGAGGTCGCCGGTCTCCTGACTGTTCTCGGCGTAGAACTGAAGGAAGCCACAGTCGCGCACGCTCATCGAGTCCTGCTGGTCGTTCCAGATGCTGATGGGGGCGGACATGGCCCGGTTGGCGCAGGTGAGCACGACCGGCAGCCTCATACCGGCGATGTTGAAGAGCACCTCGGCCATGAGCATCAGGCCCTGGCTGGAGGTGGCCGTGAAGGTACGGGCCCCGGTGGCACTGGCCCCCAGGACGGTGGAGGCGGCCGAGTGCTCGCTCTCGACGTTGGCCATTTGACTGTCGAGGTCGCCATCGGCCACCATCTGGGCCAGGTTCTCGACGATGTGCGTTTGTGGGGTGATGGGGTAGGCGGTGATGACCTCGGGACGACAGAGTCGCACGAACTCGGCGATGGTCCGCGATCCCTCAAGGAACTCTTTCATGGTCACACGTCCTCTTGTTCAGGGACCATTACGATGTCCTGCTTGGGGCAGACGGCGGCGCAGTTACCACAACCCTTGCAGTAGTCGTAGTCACAGTGGAAGGTGTTCTTCTCCTTGCCGCTGATGATGCCCTCGGGACAGACCAGCACACAGAGTTGGCAGGCGATGCAGTCCTCCTGGAGGAACTTGGGCTTGAGGCCCGTCCGCCAGCTCCCCGTCTTGTTGGCCCGGCTGCTCCCCGGTGTGGTGGCGACGGTGATGGGTACCTTCATGGGGCTTCCCCTCACTTCTGAGACTTGACGAATTCGTAACCTCGGCTGGCGGCTTCGGTGTTGACTTCAGCCAGGCGACCCTCAAAGTGGTCGCCGATCACCTTTTTGACTGACTCCAGTGAGATGAGCCCGGTCGCCGCAGCCAGAGCGCCCAGGATGGTCGTGTTGGCGAACTCCCGACGACCGATGACCTCCGCGGCGATGTCACCGGCCGGCACACACACCAGTGAAGTCCCCTCTGGCACCTCCATCCCGTCGCAGGACGGGCTGTTGACGACTGCGACCCCTCCGGGCTTCAGTCCGGCGAAGACGTCGTAAGGCCCGACGAGGGTAGGGTCCACCACCAGCACGTAGTCCGGTTCGTAGATTTGGCTGCGCAGCCGGATGGGGATATCGTCCACGCGGACAAAGGCGTTCATCGGGGCGCCCATGCGAGCGGCGCCGAAGTGGGGAAAGGCGAGGGCATACTTGTCCTCGACGACGGCCGCTGCTCCCAGCAGGTTGGCCACGGTGATGGCCCCCTGACCGGCGCGGGCATGAATGCGAATCTCCTTCACGGTGTCAACTCCCTTTTCTGTCCCCGTTCCTCGTTGTCAGTGCTCGCCGGCCAGACGTGCGCCAAGCTCGCGAGCCTGGGCCAGGGTCCCGGGATGCTCGTCGATGGCTCCCCGCTGGTCCACGTCGTTTATGCAGAGCTCCTCTGTCAGCTCCATCTCCAGGGCATCAAAGAAATAGTGCATCGTCAGTTTGACCGATTCAAACATTTTCTTGCTCTTGGAGCCACCCACGACGAGGAGACCACCCCGGCGCCTGACCGCGCCGGCGAGAAGGGACTCTTCGAGGACGTAGCGCTTGGCCCAACAGCACTGCGTTCGGTCGATAACCGCCTTGAGCTGGCTGGGGACGCCCATGAAGAAGACGGGTGTCCCAACTACCAGCAGGTCGCAGGCCAGCAGTTTCTCGTAGAGCTCCTGGTACTGGTCCTCCACCACGCAGCGGCCGGTCTGGAAGCAGCCGTTGCACTCTATGCACCCGGCCACCCGGTAATCGGCCGCCCGGACCAGCTCCACCTCGGCTCCGGCCCCCCTGGCCCCCTCCAGGGCGTGAGAGAGAAGCCTCTCCGAGTTCCCACCCCGCCGGGGACTTCCCGCCAGACCCAGCACTCGCACAGCTATGACTCGACCTCCCCCACGCGGGCGGCGCCCAGCCGGAAGGCTCCTGGCCTCACCCCCCTGACCTGCTACTCGTCGTCCTTGAGGACCATGGGCTGGTCGCAGCAGACCAGCGTCCCCACGCCGCTCACCAGCACCTTCACTTCCTGACCACAGATCTCACAGACGTACACCTTGCCCTCTTCAGCCATAACTTCTCTCCTTCCAAACGCATGTGCAGCCCGGGGGTTGCATAGGGAGGTCGGCGGGGTCAATCCGTCCTTCTGACCCCCGCTTCCCGCACAGACCAGGAACCACACAAGTATGATACCAGTCCCCCCATGTGCCGTCAACCACAAAGCCACGGGCATAGTGTACGGTATTTTGTGTAAAAGGGGTTTGGGCTGCTGAAGCGGAGCGAGGGCGTAGCCCGAGCGGAGCTTCAGCAGCGGCCACTCGGTCGGCGGGGCCTCCTTCTTTTCCGTTGCCCGGGGCGCCGGGGGCAGGTATAAGAGAGACGCTTCTGCGGCTTCGGCGTGCCGCTGGCGACCTCTGAAACGAGGAGAGAGTGGATGGCTTCCCGACGTGCTCTGGTGACCGGCATCACCGGTCAGGATGGCTCTTATCTGGCCGAGTTCCTGCTGGCCAAGGGCTACGAGGTGCACGGGATGGTGAGGCGGAGCTCCACCTCCAACTTCGAGCGCATCGCCCACCTCCAGGACCGCATCACCCTCCACCAGGGCGACCTGCTTGACCAGCCCTCCCTCACCAACCTGGTGGCCGACATCCGCCCGCAGGAGATCTACAACCTGGCCGCCCAGAGCTTCGTCCCCACCAGTTGGACCCAGCCCGTCTACACCGGAAACGTCACCGGTCTGGGGGTGACGAGGGTGCTGGAAGCGGTCAAGATCGTGGACCGTAGCATCCGGGTGTACCAGGCCAGCAGCTCGGAGATGTTCGGTGACGCCGTTGAGATCCCTCAGAAGGAGACCACCCGCTTCCGACCAAGAAGCCCCTACGGCGTGGCCAAGGTCTATGCCTACTACATCACCGTCAACTACCGGGAGAGCTACGGCATCTTCGCAGCCAACGGCATCCTCTTCAACCACGGGTCTCCCCGGCGCGGTCTGGAGTTCCTGGAGCGGAAGGTGTCCGACGGTGTGGCTCGCATCAAGTTGGGTCTGGCCAAGGAGCTTCGCCTGGGGAACCTGAAGGCCAAGCGCGACTGGGGCTTCGCCGGCGACTACGTGGAGGCCATGTGGCTCATCCTCCAGCAGGACGAGGCTGACGACTTCATCATCTGCTCCGGCCAGACCCACGCGGTGGGGGAGTTGGTGGAGCTGGCCTTCGCCCACGTCGGGCTGGACTGGCAGG
This sequence comes from uncultured Planctomycetota bacterium, assembly GCA_964536795.1. Taxonomy (GTDB): domain Bacteria; phylum Planctomycetota; class DG-23; order CBDVDV01; family CBDVDV01; genus CAZIBA01. The sequence goes on from CAZIBA010000097.1 coordinate 5,091, forward strand.
AGCACGTCGTGGTGGACCCCAAGTTCTACCGCCCGGCCGAGGTCAACGTGCTGGTGGGCGACTGCTCCAAGGCCCGGCGGATGCTGGGCTGGGAGCCCAAGGTCTCCTTCGAGGACCTGGTGCGGATGATGCTCGACGCCGACCTCAAACACTACCAGACCCTCATCGCCCGAGGCGAACTCACCTCCGCGGCCCAGGACCCCGCCGACCCCTGTCCGCAAGATTGAAGGCCGCTACGTCATTCTTGGGTGGCCCACCTTGACTGCGTCAAGGTGGGCGCGAAGCGTGGGAAACACTGAGGTAACCTGAGGCTAAGCGAGCACCACGGGTTTCCGATGCTACGCGCCCACTGCGTGGGCACCCGCCTTGAGCAAGAGCTCAAGATGTGCCACCCCGGTCAATGGACAAGGGCGAATCATGGCCGACAGCAAACCGGAGAAGCCTCAAGAAACCGAACCCACGCCCGAGGAATGGCTCGCACTCCTCAAGAAAGGCGTCGACGAGTTCAACAGGGTCAGACAGCAGCACCCTAAGTGGACACCGCACTTCCCAAGCTGTCCTAAGCTGAGCCGGGCTGACTTGCGGGGAGCCAATCTCCAAGGAGCCAGCCTGCACCGTGCGTGCCTGCAAGGGACCATGCTGCAGGGCGCCTCTCTGAGCCGAGCCGATCTAAGAAGGGCAGAAATGGCGGGAGCGGACCTGCGCGGCGCCGACCTCGAGAGGGCGGATCTGAGCCAAGCCACCTTGGACCGAGTCGATGCGAGAGGCGCCAGTCTCCAACGAGCGAAGGGTCTGGAATCAGCCACCCTGGATGGGCTGATGGTGGATTCGAAAACGTGCTTGTGGGGTATAGAGACGTCTGGCATTCGTCCCAGGTACCCCGTTCTGGCCAGGATCATTGCAGACGCGCAGTTTGTGGAGGACTTTCGGGCCCAACATCGCGTCTGGGCATCCGTCTGGCGGTGGACCTGTGACTACGGGCGGAGTTGGATGCGCTGGGCTTGCTGGGCGCTCGTCATAGCTCTGGCCTTCGGCGTTTTGTTCACTTTGCTGCCCGGGTCCTTCGAGCTGCGCGCCGGGCGGGAGCCCACACCGTTCACTTACTTCTACTTCAGCATCGTCACGTTCACGACGCTGGGGTTTGGTGATGTGGTCCCAAAAGACCTGTTGGGCGAGGTTCTCTTGTCCGTAGAGGTCGTGCTTGGATATGTGATGCTGGGTGGACTGATAAGCATCCTGGCGACCAAGTTGGCCAGGCGGAGTTAGCTGCACTGTGGGAGGGCGTTGTGAGAGCACCATTCGTTCTGGTTCTCGTGATGAGCATGTCGGCTGCTGCCTGGGCGGGTGCACCTGAGGGTCACGGGGCCAGCCCCTACGCGCGGTGGGAGAACGGGCCGCCGGGAGACACCGGGTACTTCCCCATCGCCGTCTGGCTGCAACAGCCCGGGAACGCTCCTCGGTACCAGGCCGCCGGGTTCAACCTGTACGTGGGCCTGTGGAAGGGGCCGACGGAGGAGCAGCTCGCGGAGCTCAAGCGCCACGGCATGCCCGTCATCTGCACCCAGAACGCTGTCGGCTTGGCCCACAAGGGCGACCCCACCATCGTCGGCTGGATGCACGGGGACGAGCCCGACAACGCGCAGTCGCTCGGTCCGGGCAAAGGGTACGGACCACCCATCGCTCCGCAGAAGGTCATCGCCGACTACCGCGCCTGGCGGAAGGCCGACCCCTCCCGCCCGGTGCTCCTCAACCTGGGTCAGGGCGTGGCCAACGACCAGTGGCACGGACGCGGACCCGGAGCCAAACAGAGCGACTACCTGGAGTACGTCAAGGGCGGTGACATCGTCTCCTTCGACATCTACCCGGCCGCGAGCACCCTGGCCAACGTCAGCGGGAAGCTCCACCTGGTGGCCGAAGGCGTGGACCGACTCCGCCGGTGGAGCAAGGACGAGAAGATCATCTGGAACTGCATCGAATGCACCCGTATCCACAATCTCGAACGGAAACCCACGCCTGGCGAGGTCCGGGCCGAGGTGTGGATGTCCATCATCCACGGGTCGCGGGGCCTCATCTACTTCGTCCACCAGTTTGAGCCCACCTTCATCGAGGCCGGTCTCTTTG
>CAZIBA010000098.1:0-7204 GCA_964536795.1 uncultured Planctomycetota bacterium
TGCCGTGGGCGAGTTGGTCGAATCTGAGCCCGGGGACGAGATCGTTGTCTGGGGTGAGGTCGTTCACCCTGAGGAGCAGGTGTGTCTGGCGGCCATGTCGGGCAGCGGAGAGCTGCTCTGGGTGGTAGTGCTGGGCACCAGCTTTGAGGCGCGTCCGCGGGTGGGGTCAATCGGCGTCGGCTGCGTCGCTGTGGTGACCCGTCAGGATGAGCTCTTGGTCTTCAGCAGCAGAGGCGAGCTGCTTGCCCGCAAGACGGGTTTCGGAAACTTTCCCGCCGTCGACATCACCACCGACGCTTCCGGGGGGCCTCTGATAGTCGTGGCCAGCAGCAATGGCGCTTTCGCCTTCAGGCTCAGCCAGCGTGCAACTCCTCCCGAGCCGGTGGTAGAGGAGTGACGACGATGAAACGGAAATGGCTGGTGGTGCTGGTGGGTCTGGGGGTGGCGTGGGTGGCCCTCAGCGTTTTCTTGCTCGCACGCGTGCTCCGTCCGCGCGCCGGGCCCATCGCTTCGTGGACGCGGCCGGCGCCAGCTCCCCCTCCTATCAGGCTGGCGGCCCAGGTGCCCTCAGGCGAGCTTACGGAAGCGTTTCACGTCCAGGGCATGTTCTTCGGCGTGGCCTGTGGTGACGTGCGGGGTGACGGTACTCAGCTCATACTGGCCACCGGCATGGAGAGCTGGCTCTTCGATGCTGAAGCGTTGCACACCATTGAGAGTTCGGCGCAGGCGGAGAAGCTGAGGAAAGGCATCGGGTCCTCGATGTTCGGTGCCCACGTTCACGACCTGAAGGGAGACCTGCTGACCTCCTTTCCCTTCGCTACGGACGACCCAACATCCCTGTTCGGCGGAGTGGTGCTGGCTCAGCTCGACGATGACCCTGAGAGGGAGTTGCTGCTCTTCGGCCTGGCCAGAGAGGAGGTCAGCGCTCACGACACGGACGGTTCCCCGCTCTGGAGTCACGAGGCGGGGTTCATGCCGTCGGTGGCCGCTGCCGACGTGGATGGCGACGGCCTGGACGAGGTGGTCGTCGGCCGGCCGACCAAAGGCGTACGACTGCTCGATTCCGACGGGACCGTCCTCTGGGAGAAACCCGATGTGTTCGGGGGCTTTGCCAGTGTCGGCGTGGGAGAGCTGACGGCCGACGGTCAGGTGCGCATCATCGTGGAAGGCCGTCCCGACCTTACCCGGCGAGACTTGCGGGCGATTCTGAGTCGGCCCTCTGCGCTCATCAACTGCCTCACCGTGCTCGACGCCCGGGGAGAGAGGGTGACCTTCTACGAGGCGCCCGTAGCGATGACCCACCTGCTGGTGGCCGAGCTGGTGGAGATGGAGCCGGGGCCCGAACTGGTTGTCTGGGGGATAACGATTCCCGGAGACGACGCTCGACTGGCGGCCCTCTCGGGCGGAGGGGACGTGCTCTGGCAGGTGTCTCTCGGTACGGGCCTCGACGCCGTTCCCGACTCGGTTTCCGTGGGGGCTGGCCACGTGGCCGCCGTCACCGGTGAGGAAGCGCTGCTGGTCTTTGACGACCAGGGGAGCCTGGTGGCCCGCAAGGCGGGCTTCCGGAGGAGGCCGGGGCTGGCCCTGACGGCCGATGCTTCAGGCCGGCCACTCATCGTCGTAGCCAGCTCCGACGGCCTCTTCGGCTACACGATCGCCGACGACGGCACTCCGTCCGGATCGCCCAGCAACGATTGACGCTGCGGGAAAAGAATGTCTTGACAACCTTGGGGTGGGGCGATAGTATTCCGCGGAGGACAGGGTTGGAGGGTGTGAGTTGATGGTTGGGACGCGACCAAGGTCCGAAGCTCAGGTGAAGCTTGAGACCGCCAATCAGTGCGGTCGGTGGTATTTCTTTGCCTATTTCGGCTTCGGCCGGGGAGGGCCTTAGGGCGCGTCCTGAAGTTCGACGAAACGGAGCCCTGAGGCCCGAAAGCCTCAGGGCTTTTTCTTTGCCGCGATGGCCGAGTTACGCGGGAGGTCAGGCATTTCCTGCGGACGCGCACAGACTTGCCTGACAGCCAAGCGGACAGGAATGTCCGCCCTCCCGTAAGAAGGGAGACTTCCTACAAATACGGGAGGCCGGGCATTCTTGCCCGGTTTCCAGACGGACAGGGATGTCCGCCCACCCAGCTTTCTGTCGGCGGATGCGGACGTCAGCGTGAAGCGAGGACGAGAAGTGATGGCAGGAGAGACGGACGGTCTGGATCGGTGTCGGCTGGGCCGACGAGGTGGTGGTGGCGCTGCGGACCTTCGGGCTGGCATTCCGGGGGTCGGGCGCCGGGGCAAGCTCCGCTTCTCTTGGCCTTCCCGAGATGCCTGCGAAAGTGAAGCTTCTCTCCGGATGGTCCGACGGGCAAGCCGAAAGTGGCCGGGCCACTTTGCTTGCTCCGGGTGGGTCTGGTGGTGGGCGTCCGTCGTGGGCCGCCGCCCCGGGGTTTCTCTGAGAAGGAGGTCTGAAAGGTGATAGTGGTGATGAAACCTGGAGCGAGCAAAGAGCAGATTCAGCACATGATCGAGCGGGTGGAGGAGACGGGAATGGAGGCCCGGCCCATCTACGGGACCAACCGCACGGTCATCGCCTGTGTCGGTGACAAGCGGGGGGTTGACCTGTCGGCCCTGGAGACGGGTCCGGGGGTGGAGAAGCTGGTGCCCATCCTGGCCCCGTACAAGATGGCCAGCCGGGAGGTCCAGCCGGAGACCACCGTCGTGCCTCTGGGCCAGTTCCCCCTGGGCTCCACCCGCATCGGTGTCGTCGCCGGGCCCTGCGCCGTGGAGGACCGGAACCAGATGCTGGAAACGGCCCACGCGGTCAAGGAGGCCGGGGCCGTGGCCCTGCGGGGAGGGGCCTTCAAGCCCCGCACCTCGCCCTACAGCTTCCAGGGCCGGGGGGAGGAGGGTCTGGAGTTGCTGGCCCAGGCCCGCCAGGAGACCGGTCTGGCCATCGTCACCGAGGCCATGAGCATCAGCCAGGTGGAGCTGGTGGGACGCTACGCCGACGTCATCCAGATCGGCGCCCGGAACATGCACAACTTCATGCTCCTCTCGGCCGCCGGTCAGGCCCACAAACCGGTGCTCCTGAAGCGGGGGTGGGCGGCCACCCTCGATGAGTTCCTCTTCGCCGCCGAGTACATCATCGCCGCCGGCAACGACCAGATCATCCTCTGTGAGCGGGGCATCCGCACCTTCGAGGAGCACACCCGCAACACCCTCTCCCTGGCCACGGTGCCGGCCCTCAAGCGGGTGACCCACCTCCCCGTCATCGTTGACCCCAGCCACGGCACAGGACACAGCTACCTGGTGCCCCCTATGTGCCTGGCGGCCGTGGCCTGCGGGGCCGACGGTCTGATGGTCGAGGTGCACCCCGACCCCGAGCACGCCGCCAGCGACGGCGCCCAGTCCCTCAGTCCCGAGGGCTTCGCCAGGCTGATGGAGGAGGTGGCCCGGGTGGCGGAGGCCGTGGACCGGAGCCTGTAAGAGCAATAGAAGGATCAACGGGTGCGCCTTGCTCGTTGCGGGGCGTGCCCGTTCTGTTACACTATGGAGCTTTCCGCCGGAGGATCCGGTGTCGAGGAGAGGGAATCACACTGGTGAGGCCCGTTGACTATCACCTGCACAGTCGCTTCTCCGTTGATTCGGAGCTGGAGCCACTGGACCTCTGTGAGCGCGCGGTCGAGCTGGGCTACGGCGAGGTGGGCTTCTCCGAGCACGTGGACTTCGACCCTCAGGTCGGGGATTACGGCTACTACAACGATCACGCCTACAGCCGGGCCATCGAGGAGCTCCGCGAGAGGTTCGCCGGTCGGTTGACCATCCTCAAAGGCATCGAGATCGACTACCAGAAGCGCTTCCAGGAGGAGGTCGCCCGCTTCCTGGAGAAGAACGAGTTCGACTACGTCATCGGCTCGGTGCACTACCTGGACGGCTACTTCCTGGACGCCCGCGGGTTAGCGGCCCGGTCGCTGGCCGACACCTACCGGGTCTACGAGCGGGAGACCCGCGCCCTAATTCCTTCGGGGCTGATTGACATCCTGGGACACCTTGACTACGTTCGCCGACGAGCTGTGGGGAGGTTCGCGTCCGAGCAGGTGGAGCGCTTCGCTCCCCTGATGGCTGAGTTGGCGGCCGAGGCCGCCCGGGCCCGACTTCTGCTGGAGGTGAATGCACAGCGGGACAAGCTCCCGCTTCCGACGCCCGATGCCCTCCGCGACTACTTGCAGGCCGGGGGAGCGGGCGTGGTGGTGGGCACCGACAGTCACAGCCTGCAACAGTTCGAAGGGGGCTGGGAGCGGACGCTGGCGTACCTCAAGCAGGAAAGCGTCACGCGGGTGGCGCTTTTCAGTGAGCGTCGGCCTCGATGGGTGAGCCTGACGGGAAATGAATTGGGCAGAAGAGGAGACGGCTATGCCTGAGACAGCTTCGGCCCCGGAGGGGCAGGAGACACCGGCCCCCGAGGGCCGTGAAATCCAGGAGGGGGCCTGGCGGAACGTCTGGCTCTTAGGTGGGACCAGTTTCTTCACTGACTTCTCCAGTGACATGACCTATTCGCTCAGGGGCATCCTGGTGACAGCGGTGCTGGGTGGCCCGGCGTGGGCCGTGGGTGTCATCGAGGGTGTGGCCGAAAGTCTGGCCAGTATCCTCAAGTTGTTCTCCGGTGCTTTGAGCGACTGGCTGGGTCGGCGCAAGGAACCGACCATCTTCGGCTACAGCAGTTCGATAGTGGGGAAGTTCCTCGTCTACCTGGCGGGGGTGATTCGCTCCTGGCCCTTTGTCTTTCTGGGACAGGTGGTGGACCGTTTCGGCAAGGGGGTGAGGACGGCCCCCCGTGACGCCCTCATCGCCGACGGCATCCGTCCGGAGTACCGGGGTCGGGCCTTCGGCATCCAACGGACGCTGGACCATGCCGGAGCCGTGGTCGGCGCCGTAACCTGCTATCTCCTGCTGACCCAGTTGAGCATGCTGGATGCCGACATATACAAGGTCTTTCTCTACGCCATCATCCCGGGCATCATCGGTGTGGTGCTGCTTTTCTTCGTCAAGGAGATCCGCAAGCCCACCAAGGCCGAAGCCCCAGCTGAACCCTGGGCCGGGGAGGCCCAAGCCCCAAGCCTCTACTGGCGTTGGCTGTCACTGGATCGCAGACTCCGTGTCTTCCTGGTTATCGTCTTCCTCTTCTCCCTGGCCAACTTCTCCAACCAGTTCATGCTGCTCAAACTCAAGCTGGACCTGGGCTACTCCACACCGGTGGTGGTCCTGCACTACGCGCTCTTCAACGCCCTGGCCGCCCTCTTGGCCTATCCGGCGGGGAAGGTTTCCGACCTCTTGGGTCGCAAAGGCATTGTGGCCGTAGCCTATCTCTTCTACGGCGCCGTCTACCTGGGGTTGGCCGTTGCCGGTCCTGGCGTATGGACGTGGATACTCTTCGCCGCTTACGGGCTCTATCTGGCGATGACCCAGGGGGTGGAGAAAGCCTTGGTGAGCGACTTGGCGCCAGCTCACGCCCGGGCGACAGCCCTGGGGTTGTATGCCATGCTGGTGGGAGCGGGGATTCTACCCGCTTCGCTCGTCGCCGGCGCACTGTACATGAGGAGCGCTTCGCTCCCCTTCATCGTGGCCGGGGTGTTGTCGCTGGTGGCGGGCCTCGCCCTCTGGTTCCTGCTGGACATGAATGACGACGGGACGAGCAAGGGGCAATGACCCCGCTGCCGTCCCGGCTTCTGCGCGACCGTGCTCCTAAGGGTGGCGAGCGTCTTGCTGGACGGCTCCGACGGATGTCGGCGACCGAGGCGCTTCCCTTGCCGGGGGGAATGGGATGTTGAGGGACTTCTTTCTGGGCTTCGTGCGCATTCACATCCTGCACCACCCCTGCGAGGAACCCATCTACGGCACCGGGATAATGGAAGAGCTGGAGCGCCACGGCTACCACCTCAGTCCGGGAACCGTCTGCCCCATCCTGCACGGCCTCAAAGAGCAGGGCTATCTCAGAGGCCACGAAGAGATGGTCAACGGCAAGGTCCGCAGGTACTACCGAATCACCCCCGAGGGAGAGGCAGCGCTCCGGGAAGCCAAAGAGAAGATCCGTGAGCTGGTGGAGGAAGTTCTCGCTCACCGGTGAGGACCCCGATGCGGTGCCCAAGAGGCACAGCTTCTTTCGTACTGCACGACTGACGCGTCCGAGAGGAGCTCTTCTCGGGCTGGCCGTGCTTACCGTCGAGACAAGCGGAGCTTGGTGCTTTGCCATAATCCCTGACACGGCAAGCAGATGCGACTGTGGCCGGGAGTTCACGGCCGAGGAACTGGACGCCAGGAGCTACGGCGTGCAGGAGCACGTTTCCGGCTACGACGTCGACGGGTCCGAGCTGACCCGTGTGGCCCTGCTCCGGCGCCCGGAGGGCGGGTGTGAAGGCGATGAGGAACGCTGACCTTGCAGCTCTGGCTTGCCGGTGTTCCGAAGCCGCTGAGCGCACTGAGCGGTGGATGCTGTCTCACCTGGAAGAGCGATCCGTCGTTGGCAGCAACTTCCCCGACCCGGTCAAGTATTACAAGTGGCCCCTGACCCTCCACTGGCGGGGCCGCGACGATGATGCCCTCAGGCTCCTGAATTGGATCGCTCACCGGTCGCTCACCGACGAAGGGGACTTCGCCTCCGACCGTACCGGCTTTCACAGCGAGTTCCACAGCTATGCCAACCTCTGGCTCATCTGGGCAGCAGCGGAACTGGGCGGGAGCAAGCTGACACAGCAGACGTTCCAGTTCCTCCTCAAGCATCAAGGCGCGGAGACGAGCGGGCTGGCCACCAGTCCGGTAGACCGGCGCGTTCCGTACGAGGACCCACTGTCAACCAGCTTCCTCGGAATCGTCGCCTGCGCCCTGGGCCGGGAGGATGTGGCCCGAAGTGCCCTACGCTATTTGACTACCCTTTTCAGCAAGAATGTCAGCCAGGCGGACAAGAATGTCCGCCCTCCCGCAAGAGAAGCGTGTCCGCGGGCTGTCTCCCAGGCCGGACAAGACCGGCCTGGCCACACCTTCAAGGAAACAGGAGGTCAGGCATTCCTGCCTGACACCGGTATCTCCCGCTTCTGGCTGCGGACGCTTGCTGACGGTGCGCTGGTGACCCAGGTCCCCGAAGGCGCTGACCCCACCACCTTTGTCCTTGAGCTGGGGAAGCGTCATCAGTGCTATTACTTCCTTGGCGCGATGGGTT
>CAZIBA010000099.1:0-7134 GCA_964536795.1 uncultured Planctomycetota bacterium
TGCCACGGACTGGGGTGGCACGGCGGGTGCCACGGACGTCGGGCCGAAGGCCCACCGTCCGTGCGGGCCGGCAAGCAAGTCCCCGTCCGGTTTCCCATTGCGGACACGTCAATTTCCGTGGCCCGACGTCTGAGGGTTTTCCCTTGACGACGGGGGCGTGGTGGGGGTAGCGTGACTTTGTGTTGCAGGTCCGGACAGGTCGACGAGCGACGGGTTTGAGGTGCGAAAGGAGCAAGCCATGACACGGGTGGCGCGAGGCGTGAAGCGCATGCTCGGGTTGACGGTGCTGGTGGTCCTCGTGGGCGCCTTGGTGCCCGGGGTGGGTCTGTGGGCCCAGGAGGAGCCCCGCGCCGTCTCTCCTGGTGAAGAGCTGGCCATGATCGAGAAGGTGGTGGAGTCCCGTCAGCAGTACGAGGATTCCCTGGTCAAGCTGGTGGCCTACTACACGCGGACGGGTCAGCACCTGAAGCTGGTCCAGGCCCAGGACGAGTTGGCGGACCTGCGCAAGGTCACCAAGTACGACTTCGTGGTGCTGGTGGACGTGCTGGCCGCGGAGCCCAAGCCGGTCAAGTCCATCCCCCAGGCCGACGCCCTCTTCACCAACGCCATGGACTACAAGAACTACCCGGCCACCCTGTTCTTCTTCGGCAAGAAGGAGAAACTGGAGAAGGCCCTGCGCAGGTTCAAGGAGCTCATCACCCAGTACCCCGAGAGCGACAAGGTGGCCGAAGCCTCCTTCCGTATCGCCGAAATCTACGAAGGGGCCTCCTTCAACGACTACCTCCGCGCTGCCAAGTACTACCAGGCCGCTTTCCGCTGGGACCCCAAGATCGTGCACCCGGCCCGCTACCGCGCGGCCAGGCTCTACGACGAAAAGCTCCAGGATTACAGTGAAGCCCGTCGGCTCTACGAGGTCTGCGCCGGTGAGAGCCCCTTTCCCGACCTGCGTGAGAAGGCGGTCAGGCGGGCCCAGGACCTCAAGGCCCGGGGCTTCTGAGGGCGAGCCAGCCCTCACCCCCGACCCCTCTCCCACCGGGAGAGGGGGGAGGCGTGAGGGCGTGGTCGCTTCCCGTAGAGGCTCTTTCCATGCGTATCGGGTTGGGTTTCGACATCCATCGGCTCGTCGAGGGTCGGCCCTTCGTCCTGGGAGGGGTACGGGTGGACTGGCCCCGGGGTCCGGTGGGGCACTCCGACGGCGACTGTCTGCTCCACGCCCTGGTTGACGCCCTCCTGGGCGCAGCGGGCGCCGGTGACATCGGAGAGCTCTTCCCCGACACCGACCCCCAGTGGAAGGACGCCCCCAGCAGCGTCTTCGTCCAGCAGGCCCTGACCCTGGTGACCGGCAAGGGCCTGACCCCTCAGCAGGTCGATGCCACGGTGCTGGCCGAGGAGCCCAAACTGGGACCCCGCAAGGCCGAGATGGCGGCGGTCATCGCCGGGCTGCTAAGGCTGCCGGTGCAGCAGGTGAGCGTCAAGGCCAAGACCATGGAGGGACTGGGGAGCATCGGCTCCGGTGACGCGGTCGCCGCCCACGTCTTGGTGGTCCTGAAGGAGCTGCCCGGCGGCGGAGGAGAGCCGCCCCTATCCCCCCAGCCTCCTGAGACCCAGGTGGTCTGAGCTGCCTTTGGCGGAAGGGGTGCGGGTCCGGCCCCCCCTCACCCGCCGACTGCCAGCCCTCACCCCAGCCCCTCTCCCACGGGGAGAGGGGTAGGACGTGAGGGCCGTCCTTGAAGCAGCTTGACGTGGAGGATATGGCTCCGAGGGTGAGCGTTGACAGCGCCCGGCTTTCTGCCATAATGGGTGCCGTCAAGGGCGAGGTGGCGCACCTGGTCGGGGTGCCTGCAAGCTTCGCTTGTCTCGTGTGTACGCGTTGCCTGCCCGGTAGGGACAGGTCTTTAGACCTGTCCGGCGGACAGACCCGCCGGCCGGCGGTTCTGTCCCTACCGGGGACGGCCCGATGCTACTCTGCGAAGTCCGTACGGACGAAGCACGAGGCGAAGCACGCGCGGGCAAGACGAGAGTGGCACTGCCACACGGACCGCTTTCTTTCCCAGCGAACTGACGCTGTCGCGTGACCTGCGTCATCCCGTGGGCAGTCACCTCCAGGGACGGTTGGGAACGAGGAGCGCAGGGGACAGATGAGCGTGCGCGTCTACAACACGCTGACCCGTCAGAAAGAGTCCTTTGAGCCGGTGAGGCCGGGCAAGGTGGGCATGTACGTCTGCGGGCCCACGGTCTACATGTACAGTCACATCGGCCACCTGGTAGGCCCGGTCATCTTCGACACGGTCAAGCGCTACCTCCAGTTCAAGGGGTACGACGTCACCTTCGTCATCAACATCACCGACGTGGAGGACAAGCTCATCAAGCGGGCCCGGGAGGAGGGCCGCTCGGTGGAGGAGCTGGCCCGCGACGTGGAGGCCGACTACATGGAGTGCCTCCGGGCCCTCGGGGTCACCACCGTGGACCACTTCCCCCGGGCCACCGAGAACATCGAAGGCATCATCGAACTGGTACGGACCCTCATCGACAAGGGCCACGCTTACGCCGTCGAAGGCGACGTCTACATGGACACGGCCACGCTCACCGACTACGGCAAGCTCTCGGGGCGCGACCTCGAGGAGTTGGCGGCCGGGGCCCGGGTGGAGGTGGACGAGCGCAAGCGCCACCCAGAGGACTTCGCCCTCTGGAAGTCGAGCAAACCCCGGGAGCCCTCCTGGGAGAGTCCCTGGGGGGCGGGCCGGCCGGGCTGGCACATAGAGTGCTCGGCCATGAGCACCCGACTGCTGGGTGATACCTTCGACATCCACGGCGGAGGCCTGGACCTCATCTTCCCCCACCACGAGAACGAGATCGCCCAGAGCGAGTCGGCGTCGGGTGCGCCCTTCGTCAAGTACTGGATGCACCACGGGATGGTCCGCTTCGGCGACGAGAAGATGTCCAAGTCGCTGGGCAACATCGTGATGGTGCGCGACCTGCTCAAAGATGAGAGCCCCGAAACCCTGCGCTTCCTCACCCTCTCCACCCACTACCGCCGACCCATCCAGTTCAGTGACGAGCGCTTGGCCGAGGTCCGCCGGGCCCTCGATCACTTCTACCGACTGTTTGAGCGGGTGGAGCGGCTGACCGGCGAGAACGTCTACGCCGGCGACCCCGAGCGGACCCAGCAACTGGCCGGGGCCCTGGCCGCCGAGGGCGAGGGGGCGCTCCTCAACCAGGTGCTGGGCGACGCCGAGGAGCGTTTCACCCAGGCCATGGACGACGACTTCAACACCGCCGGCGCCATCGCCGAGCTCTTCGAGATCACCAACGCGGCAAACCGCTACGTCGAGGCCCGCGGCCTGGCCACCGCCGAGGCTGCGAGCGAGATGGACCGGACGCTGCTCCTGGCCGCAACGGGCACCATCCGCCGACTGGGGGCCCTGCTGGGCCTCTTCGGCAAGCGGGTCACGGCCCCCCAGGCAGCCGAAGGCCAGGAAGCCCAGCTCGTCGAGCTGCTCATCGAGGTGCGCAACCAGGCCCGGGCGAGCAAGCAGTACGAACTGGCCGACTTCATCCGCACCCGCTTCTCCGAACTGGGCATCGCCCTGGAGGACACAGCCGAAGGAACGGTCTGGCGGAGGTCGGTGTGACTTTGGGGAGGCATGGGCCCAGCGTCGTCCTGCCAGCTCAGCCCCTATTTGCTCCCGACCCGGGCCGGTCCGCAGCGGGACGTGCAGCCAAATGAGATAGCTATGGATGCGGAGTCTCCGACCTGGCCAGCTTCAGTCCGTGGCACTCCTACCGGACCGAACAGGCAAGGGGCTTCAGCCCCTTGTCCCACACACGTCTCTTCACTTCCGACCGAGCACGGGCCCCTGCACCTGCCCGCCTTCTTCCCCGACGCCACCAAGGCGGTGGTCCGCTCCCTCGATGCCGGCGACCTGGAGGCCTGTGGAGTCCAGGGGCTGGTGGTGAACACCTTCCACCTGGCGTCCCATCCGGGGACCGGTGCCATCGCCTCGCTGGGGGGTGTCCACGCGTTCATGGGCTGGCCCGGCCCGGTGCTGTCCGACTCGGGGGGCTTCCAGGTGTACTCGCTGCTCGCCCATTCGTCCAGATTGGGTGAGGTCACCCGCAAGGGTTTCCACTACCGTCTGAGCCCCGGCGGGCGGAAGTCCATCCTCACGCCCGAGAGGTGCATCCGGAAGCAGTTCCAGATGGGGGCCGACATAGTCGTGTGCCTGGACCACTGCATGCACCCCGATCGGCCCACCGAGGAGCACCGCCGGAGTGTGGAGCACACCCTCCTCTGGGCCCAGAGCTGCCGCAGCGAGTTCGACCGCCTGGCCGAGCAGACGGGCAGGCGGCCGCTCCTCTTCGCCGTCGTCCAGGGGGGCGACGACCGCGAGCTTCGTCGTCAGTGCACCGAGCAGCTGCTGGAGATAGGCTTCGACGGCTACGGCTTCGGTGGCTGGCCGGTCACCAAGGGAGGCCGACTGCGGGACATGGTCGGCTACGTTGCTGAGCTGGTCCCGTCCCGGTACCCGCTGTGGGGCCTGGGCATCGGCAAGCCCGAGCAGGTCGTGGAGTCCGTGGCGCTGGGGTACGGCCTGTTCGACTGCGTCATCCCCACCCGGGACGCCCGCCATCGCCGCCTCTACGTCTTCCGGTCGCGGCCCCTGCGGCCGGCCGCCGACGCCCGGGGCCTCTACGAGCGCCTCTACCTCCAGGACAGGAAGCACGTCAGGGACGATTCCCCCCTGGACCCGGAGTGCGACTGCCTGTGCTGCCGACGCTACTCTCGGGCCTACCTCCATCACCTCTTCCAGGTGGGCGACGGCCTGGCCCATCGGCTGGCCACCATCCACAACCTGCGCTTCTTCACAGAGCTCATGCAGTCCCTCCGGGGTGAGCTGGGCAGATGAGAGTTGCAGCTACCGTCCAGGCCCGGGCCGGCGCAGGGAATGTCCTTTCTTTTCGGTCGCCGTGAAGTATAAGAACGGCAGGCGTGGTCCGGCCTGTGCCCGAGCTGAGCCGCCGGTTCGAGAGGGAGCCATGAGTGAACTCAGACAGAGCCTGGTGACCAAGGAGTGGTACGTCATCGCCACCGAGCGGGCCCGTCGACCCCACGACTTCGCCAGCAAGAAGCGTCGGTCCCGACTCCCCAAACGCAGCTCCAAGTGTCCCTTCTGTCCCGGCAACGAGGACATGACCCCGCCCGAGGAAGACCGCTTCCCCGACGACGGCAAGTGGAAGGTCCGGGTGGTGCCCAACAAGTTCTCGGCCTTCTCCTCCACGGGGTCGGTGGACCGTCACATTCAGGGTCTCTACCGCTGGGTGAGCGGCGTGGGCGTGCACGAGGTCATCGTCGAGACGCCCCGCCACGACCTCATCCCCAGCCAGATGCCTCTGGGGCAGATGAAGCTCATCACCCGGATGTACCACCAGCGCTACTGCGCCGCCCTGGAGGACCCCCGGGTGCAACTGGTCATCCTGTTCAAGAACTACGGGGCCGCGGCCGGCACCTCCCTGCTCCACCCCCACAGCCAACTGATGGCCACCCCCCTGGTGCCCACCCACATCCGTTACCGCACCGAGGAGGCCCGTCAGTACTTCGACGACAACGGCCGCTGCGTCTTCTGTCAGACCCTGCGCACCGAGCAGATGGAGAAGGAACGAATGGTCTGGGAGAACGACGACTTCGTCGTCTTCTCCCCCTACGCCTGCGGGGCCCCCTACGAAGTCTGGATAGTGCCCAAGCGCCACATCTCCTGCTTCTCCATGACCACGACCGACGAGCTGGACAGCCTGGCCGAGGCCCTGCACGTGGTCAACGGGAAGATGTGCTCGCTGCTCGCTGACCCCGACTTCAACTACGTCATACGCGCCGCCCCCAAGGACGAGCGCTTCGGCCAGGCCTTCCACTGGTACATCAAGTATATGCCCCGCCTCACCAGACAGGCCGGCTTCGAGCTGGGCACCGGCATGTACGTCAACACCACCCTCCCCGAGGACAACGCCAAGTTCCTCCGCAACGCCAAGGTGCACCCGTAGAACGGACTGACGGGGTGACACTGCTGTCGAGGAAGAAGTCGGTAAGCCGCCGGCTCTGGAGAGGCGGCCATGCCCGCCGGTTTCACGCTGGGCACCTGGTGGGGGCCTATGACAATCGCCACGCTTAGGCGGCCTCCAGGTGGCACTCATTGATACAGGTTGACGGCAATGGTCAGCTCTCTTCCTTTGCCGAGCGCCACTCTCGCTCCGGTCGTTCGCCTGTCTTGGCGAAGCGGATGGCTTCGTCGATGCTGGTCACGAAGCTTCCTCCCGAAAGCACTTCGTAGGCAGCGTCGCTGATTCCGCCCAGCCCAATATCAATCAACCCATCTGCGGTTGTGCGCACCTGGAGGTCGACGTAATCAAACGGCCCGAGCACAAGTTTGTCTTGCTGGGGAACGGTCTTCCACTTGGGGTCTGTAGTCTCGGGGATGGCCACCCACCTTTTGAAAAGAGGATGGCCGTGCGTTTCTCGTATCTTGAGATAGCGGTCTCCTCCAAACATGGGAGCCTTTTCCTCTCTGATGTGATACCACCTTCGGAGGGTGATGGGTGCTGTGGTTGCGGAAAGGTTCTCGACCCGGAACGCAGTGTAGCCGTTCTCCTCATACTGTTTGAGCTCCTTTGGCATGGTGATGCGCACGCGCGGGATGGCGAGAGCAGCAGAGATCCGTGCGGCGTCAGCAGACCTCTCAGCGGCACGTGCGGAGGCATAGGCAATCAGCGCAGCGACACAAGCCACCGCCACGCTCTCAGGTTGACTATCGGTCCCCGCCGCCACTATGACAACGGCGATGAGCACGACCACAAGCAGGCCGCCTATCAGCCCTATCTCAGAGAATCGCTCCCGAAACCACGACAAATCCTTCATTCCTTCACCCCTCCTTTCGAGAGCAGCATAGAGAAGGGGGAACCAGACGTCAACCTGGAATGGAGTAGAGCAAAATGGCCAAGAGACGCCGAAAACGTCCGCTCAGGCTTGAAAAAACCGGGACATAATAGAATGGCGGTGAAATAGTGGGTCACGAGGCACCTGGGAGGCGTAGCTCTCGCCCCATGTCCCTTCGGGCTGTGAACTGCGCGGCCCAGCGGCTCCCC
>CAZIBA010000100.1:0-7092 GCA_964536795.1 uncultured Planctomycetota bacterium
GCCCGACTGGTTCGTCACCGTTGCCGAGGATGTTGTGCAGTACTGCCAGCCGGAGGAGGGCATTTGGGTGGATCTGGGCTGCGGCAGTGGCGGTCTGGGGCTGGCCTTGGCCCAGCGCTCCAAGAGTATGATCCTCTTGGTCGACCCGAACGCGCAGGCCTTGAGCAGCGCTCTGCAGAAGGCAGAGGAGTCGGGGTTGGCCAGCTGGGTGTCGGCCGTTGTCGCTTGCGCGGAGAGCATCCCGCTGCCCGATGGTTCCGTGAACTTGGTGGTCAGCCGGGGGTCGATCTTCTTCTGGAGAGAGCCGCCACTGGGCTTGCGTGAGGTCTGTCGCATCCTTGGTCCGGGGGGCCGAGCCATGATTGGCGGCGGCTTCGGGACCAGGTATCCGAACTGGGCCCTGGAGGAGTTCTTCCGGGGAATCCACCAGGGGCTGAAGGAAGCGGGCGACCAACCCCGGCGAGATTGGGACGAGCCTCGTCGCCCCGAGTGGCTGACTGCCCAGGCTCACGCCGCTGGTCTTGAGGAGTTTCTGCTTCGTGGTTTGTGGCTTCTTTTTGAGAAGGGGAAGACGTGAGGGCGGAAGGCATCATCGAGGCTCAGGGGCTCGCTCGGACGTTCGGTGAGCTCCTGGCCGTTGACGACGTTAGTTTTGCCGTCGAGCGGGGGGAGGTCTTCGGTTTTCTGGGGCCCAACGGCGCGGGGAAAACGACCACGCTCCGGATGCTCATCGGCCTGCTTCCCCCCAGCGGTGGCCGGGCCCTGGTGGCCGGCTGCGACATGAGTCGCCAGGCCATCCGCGCCCGGCGACGCATCGGGGTGGTGCCTGAGAACGCCAACATCTACGTCGATTTGAGCGTCTGGCGCAACCTGATGCTGATGGCCGAGCTCTACGGGGTGGGTCGGCGGAAGCGCGAGCAGCGGGGCGACGAACTGCTGGAGCGGTTCGGCCTGCGCGAGAGGAAGGGCGACCTGGGCCGCACCCTGAGCAAGGGACTCCGTCAGCGTCTGATGCTGTGCATGGCGCTGGTCAGTGAGCCCCAGATCCTCTTCCTGGACGAGCCCACGGTGGGGTTGGACGTGGCCAGCGCCCGGCTCATCAGGCAGCTCATCCGCGAGTACAACCAGCAGGGGACGACCGTGTTTCTCACCTCCCACAACCTGGGCGAGGTCGAGGAACTGGCCGACCGGGTGGCCATCATCAACCACGGTCGGCTGGCGGCCATCGCCAGCCCCGCCCAGCTCCGGGCCAGCGCCGACGCCGTCCGCTTCGTCGACGTCACCTTCGTCCAGGGGACGCTGGAGAAGGACGAAGTGGAGGCCTGGCCTGAGGTGCGGGAGGTGACCACGGTGGCCGGGGGACTGCGGGTGCGGACCGAAGCCCCCGGTCGGGTGGCCCAGAAGCTGCTTCAGAGAGCGGGGGAGGAGGGCCTGGAGGTCAGTTCGGTCAACACCAGGCTGCCCAGCCTGGAGGAGGTTTTTCTGGCCATTACCGAGGGTGCGGGGCAGGGGGAGGTGCGGAGATGAGTGAGCGAGCAGATTGGCCGGCAGAGGCGCGGGAGTTCGTGCGGGGCGCTCTGCTCATCGCCAAGAAGGATGGCCTCGTCTACTACCTTAAGCATCCGGTGCTGATCCACGGCGGCGTCTTCCCACTGGCGCTGTTCCTTGCGTTTCGGGTGGGTCGGCAGATGAGTCCGATGGCGACAGCGGTGGGGATACTGGCGCTGGCGCTTTTCTTCACTTCCTCTGCTGTGGGCCCGGTCATTACGCCCTGGGAGAGACGGACACATACGTATGAGCGACTACTGTCGGCTCCGGTGGGTGTGTGGCAACTGGTCCTGGGTGATACGATAGCCGGGACGGGTTTCGGTTTTGGACTTTCGGTGGTGACGCTGGTGGTCATTCTGGTGGCAACGAAGGTGACATTGGTTGGCCCACTGGCCATGCTATCGGCGTTTCTATTGTCCGCGTTCTGCTTTTCCAGTCTGGGGGTGCTCTTCTCAGCCCGGGCTACCGACAATCCCTCGCAGTTGATGATGCTCTCTCAACTGGTGCGGTTGCCCATCATCTTTGTCAGTGGCGTGTTCATACCCATAGGTGAGATGCCCGACTGGCTCCGTCCGGTGGCCTACGTTTCCCCGCTGACCTACAGCACCGACCTCGTCCGCTCGTGCCTGGGCGCGTCCCCTTACTTCCGGCCTGGTGTCGACGTGGTCGCGGTGCTGGTCTTTGGTGTGGGCTTTCTCTTCACAGCCCATTTCCTTCATACTCGTGTCCTGGCCAGGGGACTGTGAAGGAAGCACCGGGCTCTGCCCACTCCTCACGGGGGAGGGGCTGAGGGAAAATGTCTTGGGCGTGGTGGACCATCAAGGGCCCACTCCTCACGGGGGAGGGGCTGAGCTCCACATTGGCGACGGTGGGCGAGCCGACGACGCCCACTCCTCACGGGGGAGGGGCTGAGCCGGGGTTGCTGTCGTGGCTCCTGGTGCTGGCCGTCGGCCCGGGGGTCACTTGAAGAGCTCGGCCAGGATGGCCCCCATGTACTCGTGGGCGCGCTGGTTGGGGTGGGCGCCGTCACATATCCAACGGGCCAGGTAGGCCTCCCCCTGCGACAGCAGCCCGGCCCGGACGTCGGCCGTGGCCAGGTCGTGTTCGGCTCCGTACTCGCGCACGAACCTGGCGAAGGGCTCGCCCTCGGCCACGTGAAACTCGATGGGCGTGGGCACGAAGAGGATGACTTCGATGCCCGCAGCCCGGATCCTTTCGATGAGACCGGGGTAGAGCTCCTTGTACGTGTCGAAGTCGCTGTAGAGGGTGTCGCCTGCGCCGAAGGCCAGGATGACCAGGTCGGGCTTTATGTCCAGGACCTCAGCCTGGAGGTTACCGACGGCTTGGCGTACCTGGTAGCCCCCCTGGCTGACCTTGATGATGTGGATATCGTCGTAGCCGAACTGCTTCATGAGGTGCTGGCGGAGTTGCCCGTGGTAGACGGCCCTGGCCTGGGCGGCCTCGTCGCCCACGGTCCAGAGCTGGGCGCCCCCCGTGACGGAGTCACCCCAGGCCAGGATGGTGACGGGCTTCTCATCGGCGAGCAGTTGCCTGGTCTCCACCAGGGCCTCCCCCCGCGCGACCAGCCCCGCCGGGTCCGCAAGTTCGGGGTCGGCGGAAGCGGAGGCAGCATTTGCCTGGGTGGCGAGTTCCGACTCGTCGCCCAGGTCGGCGAACTTGGGGACGAACTGGGGTCGGTCGACGACGTAGGAGGCCGGTCGGGGTGAGTCGGCGGCCAAGCCGAAAGCGAGCGCCTCGACCTTGGCTGGCTGGACGGCTTGGTCGAAATCGCTCCAGCGTACGTCCACCCGGTGCCAGGTCGTCTCGGTCAGTGGGAAGGTGGCCGTGGGACCGGCGCCGAAGCCCAGCCTGACCGCTCCGTGGCCGGCGGAGCCGTCGCCCTTCGCCCAGAAGGAGAAGCCCTCGTAGGCGGAGAAGTCGGTGCCTTCGTTGCGGCCCAACTCCTTGAACACCCACCCCGGTGCGCAGTCGCGTGCGGGGAAGCTGAGTCGGAGGGCGGCCGGGGGTGTGACCCGGGTGTTGGTGACCGTCATCTCGATGGCGTGAGGCTCGGGCTCAAGGTAGTAGAGGAAGAGCCCGGGATATCGACTCCAGGCGTGCAGGGGCTTTGGTGCGCTGCCCCGGTAGGCGCCGACCAGCCGAAGGTTGTCCAGGTGCAGGGCAGTGGGGTAGGCCAGCCCGGTCACCGAGATGACCAGTTGCTGGACCTGGGAGGCGTCGATGACCCGGCTCCGGTCGTTGGTGAGCAGCTCGGCGAGTTCGAGGGTGATGGTGCTGGGGCCTTCGTTGGCGGTGAAACTGCCCTGGTAGCGCTTGGCGTAGGCGCCCTCGCCGGGAACGTCCCAGACGTGGATGGTGAGGGAAAGGGGTTCGTCCTGGGCGTTGAAGACGTCCAAGAGCAACTGCTGGTAGCCCGACCAGTCCTGGCGCTCCCACCAGGCCAACGTCCCGGTCGCCCCAGGAGGGAGGGCCACCTGGAGCGCCCTGGTGCCCTGGCTGGGATGGGCGTCGGAAGGCGTAGCCGTCGCCCCGTGCACACCCCACCTGGCCACCTCGGCCTCCGTCTCGAATCCACACAGCAGCCTGGTCGTCTGCCCGCCGGCAGGCGCTGAGCCTTCCTGCGCGACGACCTGGGCGCACAGCAACCCGAGCAGGAAAGCCGGGAGTGCAGCCAAGACCAACCCCCGCCACCTCGCCTGCCGCTCGATGGGCGGTTGTTTCCACTGCGCCATGTCAGACCTCCTCAGTACGCAAGCCAAAAACGCCACGTCTCAGAGACGGGTCCCGGACCCCATCGTCGCTCAGGGCTGGTACGATTCCGGGTGGACTTCTGTTGCCAGGTCCTTGTCGACCAGTACCTTCCCGTCCTTGTCGGTAATGGTGACGTGGCCGGTGACGGGAAGCTCCCGGCTGAAGAGCACCAGGGAGAGCCGATTCCGGTCGGCGACCTTCGCGCCGACCTGCTGGCCCTCTTCCACCAGTTCGGCGGGTACCATTGGGGGAAGCACCTGGTCCCCGGAGGGAGTCTCCAGAACGACCAGGAAGGTCGAGTCATCCGAGCTGTCCTCTACCTCGACCCGGCCCCAGCCGATCATGGGGACGCCTTGCTCCAGGGAGCGCTTGGCCTCGTCATTGACCTCGCCGTAGTGGTAGTTGGTGCCGTTGACCCAGTAGCGGTAGCCCTTCCCACCGACGGTACGCAGCAGGAACTCCTTGGGGCGGAGAATCCGGACCTTGAGCATCCCTCCCCCCGGCGCCACCATGATGTTCCTCACTTGCTCGTGTTCAACCACCCCCGGGTTGGGCTTGGAGAAAGCCGATAACAGCTCCCCCGGCTTGGGGTCGAAGTGGGCAATAAACGGTGGGACCTTGGTGTGAAGGAGCCAGCGCTTGGTGATGCCGGGATCGGTGATGGTGCGGTCGTAGATGACGAAGGTGTCGGGTTTGAGGTAGACGACGGCCCGGAGCTGCTTCTTGAGTGCTTCGTGGTCGTAGGCGGGAGTGATGTCGGCCAGGACGTAGGCGTAGTGCTCGGTGTCCTCGTAAGCGAGGATGTCGCCTAAGTTGAAGTGCTCGGGGCGCTCATTGTGCATGTAGTAGGCGCTGTCCGAGGGGTTTGGGGTGCGCTGGTCGATGGGTGTGTCGTCGGCCTCGAAGAGGGCCACCAAGTTGTGGGCGACGGGGGCGTGGTGGTAGTTGTTGTCGAACTCCTCGCCCTTGGTGGCCGCGTAGGTGAAGTACGGACCGGGGTCGATAGCCAGGTGGCCTCCCTTGTGCAGGATGAAGCTCCCAGTGTCCCGGTGCTGGTGGCCGTAGTAGTAGTCGCCACAACGGAAGTCGAAGAGGCAGGCGTACCTATCCCAACCGCTCCGCCAGGTCACCAGCCCCATCCCCTTCCCCGGGCCTTCGCCACTGGCGAAGTACTTGCAGGGCGGGAAGTCCTCTATCTGGACGGGGGGCACCGAGCCATCGTCCCAGATGATCTTGGTCCAGAGGTAGCCGGCGAAGAAGCCCTTGCCTCCGCCCGCTCGCAGGTAATCGACCCACCAACGGGCGGCCTTGCTTTCGGCCTGGAGGAAAAGGGGCACGGAGAGCGGGCTGGGGCCGGAGAGCGGGTCGTTGGTGGCGTCGTCCCGGCGGATGAGCGCCTCCTCGAAGGGGAGCTTGCAGTAGAGATACCACTCGGGGTACTGGGTGCCCCAGACGGTATTCGTCCACACGTCCACGCCGAACCGCTGCCAGATGGGGAAGTGCCAGCCCGACCAGACCTCGGTGAAGGTGGCGTAGCCGAAACCCGAGGGGTCGGGCCCGCCCGAGAGGTTCAGCGCCGGGCCCAGTTCGCGGGTGATGTACTCGTAGCAGCGGTCGAGCTCGGCTTTCACCTTGTCGTCGGCGATGCCTTCACCGTAGAAGCAGAGGGAGCGGATGAGCCTGGCCAGCACCCGTCCGGGGGCCCCGGGCCGCCAGTTGGGGACGTTCTCGTGGTAGTAGCGGTAGGGCCAGGTGCCCGCTTCCTGGATGCGCATCCCCTGGGCCAGTTGCTGCTTCTCGGCGGCGGTGAAGGTGTCCCAGACCCAGTCGGCGGCGATGAGGCTCTGCCAGTGGTGCCAGTTGTCGTCGGCGATCATATTGCCCCCGGCCATCTCCAGGATGTGCTTCTTGAGCAGCGTGACGTAGCGCTCGGTGGGACGGCCCAACTGCCTCTCGATGAGGTAGACGAAGGCGAAGGAAGGGGCGCTATGCCTCATGACTTCCCGTTCGCCGTCCACGTACTTCTTGAGGTCGGCATAGTCCTGGGCGTTGTAGCCGCCGAGCTGACAGCGCTCGGCCAGCTTGGGGACGTCCTCAGCGAAGATGAAGATGCGCGGGTGGGTCCCGGGCACCGTGTAATCCGCGGCCCGGGCAGTGAGGCCCGTCACCAGGACCAGAGCCAGGACAGTGAACAGGCAGCTCCCTTTCACGGCTTCCCTCCGTTCTGTCAAGCGTCGACGTTGCCGGAAAGCGTAATCATGCTCCCGCCCGGGCATCCTTGGCGAGTGAGAAGCAGAGGAGACAGGGCCCGCGACGTCCCACCCCTTCAGTAGCTCATAGCGTAGACGATGATGTTGGTGAATACCTGGAGGGCGCTGTCGTGGGTCAGTCCCCGGGAGCCAAGGAAGGGGGCGTTCTCGATGCCGTAGCACAGCGAGTACCTGCTGTAGACGAGCACCGTCCGGTTGCCGATGGTCACGCCTTCCAGGTAGGGCTCGTCGAAGTCAGGCTGCTCCTCCAGCACGGCCGGGCTGTACTGGACGGTGGTGATGGGGTAGTAGGCCTGGAAGATGGGGTGGTCCAGAGGGAGTCTTTCCATGGGCTGCTCGGGGAAGAGCTTCTGGGCCAGCGGTCGGAAGGCCTGGTCGAAGTCGGGACTGCCACAGGCCGCTTCGACGAAGAGGAAACCGCCGTTGTCAAGGTACTCCCTGAGCGTGGTCCGTTCCTGGTCGGTGAGTTGGAAGCGGTCGCGGCCGCTCATGAAGAGGAAGG
>CAZIBA010000101.1:0-3697 GCA_964536795.1 uncultured Planctomycetota bacterium
GTGACTCCCGGTCTGCTCGAGCTGCCGGGCCCGGTCGGCGGCCTGGAGCAGAGCCCTCAGGCGCTGCCGTTCCCGTGTCTGCTCAGTGAGCTCGTCTCTCAGGGCGTTGAGCTCCTGACGAAGCTCGGCCAGTCGTCTCTCGTGGGCTTCCGCCCGCTGGAGTTGGTCCCGCAGCTGCCCCAGCCGGTCCCGCAGGAGCTCCAGGACCCCCAGGTTGGCCCGGCCTTCACTTGCGTGGCGAGAGACCCCGCGGCGACGCTCGGTGAGCCCTCTGGTGACGGCGGCCACGTCGAGCCCACCACCGGTGAGGTAGGAGCGGAGGATGTTGTCCAGACGGTCCAGCTCCACCTGCAGCCGACCCTGGGGGATGTAGAGGCTTCGGCGGAAGAGGTCCCCGTCGCCCACGCCGATGGCGGCCGAGAGCCAGTTCCCGAAGAGCTCCCGTTCGCGGATCCGCCCGCCCGGGGCCAGCTTGACCGGGCCCAGTTCCTCCACCAGGGAGCCGGCGGCGTCCCGGCGGGCCGCGGTGACGTGGTTGTCGGCGAAGCTCCGCCTGACCAGGAGGGTTCCCTCCTCTCCGGCCAACTCGAGTTCACCCGCAAACTCCCCGCCGGCCCAGGGATGCCAGGCCCGGGCGGCGGCCGGCTTCAGGCCGAAGAGGATGGTCTCGATGCAGGTGAGGAGCGTGGACTTGCCGCTCTCGTTGGGCCCCAGGACGAGGAGGCCGCCTGCGGGGAACTGCCACTCCAGGTCCCTCAGGCAGCCGAAACCTTCGACGCGGACACGACGGAGATGCACTATCCCACCCCCCTCCTCACCTCCTGAACGAGGGCCAGCACTTCCATCAGGGCCCGCTCGTAGGCCCGGCGCTCACCCTCAGGGGCCTCCCGCTGCCGGTCACGGAGCAGGGCGACGAACATCCCCTCTGGGGTCCGCTGGCCGGCGAGCCGCTGGACGGCTGCGGCGTCGAGCCGGTGGGTGTCGTCGTACAGCCTGAGCCCGGCGACCCGGGACGACAGCTCCTGACGGAGGTCTTCCGGGCTCTCCGGGGCAAGCTCCCAGGTGCCCCGAAGCCGGAGCTCCAGCAGCAGGTCCACGAGGGCCTCCGCCTTCTCTTCCCGGAAGGGCCGCAGGCACTCAGTCACCAGCCGGTCCAGCTCGGTGATGCCGGTCACGTCCAGCGACCGGCTGTCAGCCCAGGGCCCCTCCAGGAAGAGCGGCTCCAGGAGGACCCCGTCGGCTGCGAACTCGACGAGCACCACCCGGCGACGGCCGTTCTCCTGGAACCTGCGCGGTACGGGCGTGCCCGGGTAGGCGCCCACCACCCGGCCCCCCACCTCCACGGTCTGGAAGGTGTGGTAGTGACCCAGGGCGACGTAGTCGCAGCCACACTCGGCCAGCTCGTCGGCGGTCACGGGCAGCTCCCGACGGTCGAACCGGGAGCCCCCGGTCACCAGGGCCGCGTGGAGGACGGCGACGTGCAGGCCCTCGTCCCGGCCCCGCTTCAGGGGTGCCAGGAAGTCGTCGGGACTCTCGACCGGGTCGTAGGCGCCCCCCAGGAAGTGAAGGGCGCGGCCAGCCACCTCCACCACGACCTCCCCGGCGAAGTCGGCCCGGTCCAGGACGTGGGCGGGACCAAGTTGGCGGTAGTCCACGTCACCGTCGTGGGTGCCGGGGGTGAGCACGGCCCAGCGGCCGTCCCGAGCCAGACCTTCGAGGCACTGGCTGAGGTACTTCCCTTCGTCGGCGAAGGCGGCCGGGCCGTCGAAGAGGTCGCCGGCGACGACCACGCCGGCGCAACCGTGGCGGGCAGCCAGCTCGGGCAGCTCACGGACGAAGCGTCGGCGGGCCTCGCGGACGCGCTCGGCGGCCTCACCGAAGAGGTCGTCGCGGGCACCCAGATGGACGTCGGCCGTGTGCAGCAGGCGCACGGACCCCCGGTCGGTTCCCTCGCTTCCAGGCAGGTCGCCCATAGCATTCCCCAAGGCGCTACGTCTCAGCCAGCACGGCCCGGATGACGTCGGAGGACACACCCGTCGTCCGCTTCAGCTCCCCCACCTGACCAGTCCCGCTCAGGACCTCCTCCCGCACCCGGACCCGCCAGGCAGCTTCGCGGACATCGCAGAACCGGTAGAAGAGCTCGTCGTTCCGGCGGGAGCGGTAGCCCCGCCAACGAAGCGCGTCAACCAGACCGGCCACGTCGGAGATGGGCTCATCCAACTCGAGGTAGAAGCAGCCCACCATGTCGGCTCGATGGGCGTCGCTGGCGACGATGAGCCGAAGCCCGTCGACAGCAGCCACCCCACGGGCGGCCTCCCGTTCCAGACGGCCGAAATTGTTGCAGCTCTCCTGCTCCAGACCGTCCAACGGGTTGCCCAGACATCGGCGGTCACGATCCAACGTGGTGCGAAACGGGTGGGCCAGAAAGGCCAGCCCACCCCGGCGGTGGGCCTCCTGGGCGGCTCCCTCCACCGTCAAACCCGGAGGCAGGTCCTCCAGTTCCGGCGCGAACAGCAGGCAGTCGCCGTCCGGGCAGGACACCTCGATGCCACCCAGAACGAGCAGCCCCGACCCCGACAGGCTCCGGAGGTCCTCCCTGGCCCAGGGCTGGTTGTGCTCGGTGATGACGACCGCCTGAAGCCCGGCGGCCTGAGCTGCGGTCACCAGCTCCTCGGGCGTCAGTCGGCTGCACGCCGAGTACCGCGAGGTGTGCGTGTGCAGATCGATCTTCACATCCAAGCCTCCCCGGAATCCACCAAGGGCGCAGTATAGCCCACCTGGACTCCGGTGGCAAGGCAATCGGTGGCAGAATCACGCCCAGCTTCCCGAGGCCTGGCGGCAGGAAGCGTTGCCTGCAGGGCCTGGCCCCGCCGGCGTGGCGGGTGTGCCACCGAGGAGACCCCAGGAGCGGCGAGGAGCCAGGCGACTGGGTTCTTGACCCGGCGGGTACCTCTCGTAAGATGGAAAGCTCGGCTTGGCCGTCGTTTGCAGCTCAAGTCCTGGAGAGAAGTAGGTGTCCTCCATCCGCTCGCTCGACCCGCGCTGGCAACGGACGCTGGCGGTCCTCCGCCGACGGCTGAGCCCGGCGCAGATGGAGACCTGGCTGACGCCTCTGGTGCCCCTGGAGCTGGGCCCTTCGTCGGTTCGGCTGGCCTGTCCCAACCGTTTCTACCAGACCTGGCTGGCGGAACACTACAGCGCCGTTCTCCGTGAGGCCCTGGCCGCGGCCGGTCTGTCAGCATCCGAAGTGCTCTTCGACCTGGCCCCCTGTCCGCCCAGGGCGGACGAAGGGGAGCCCCTCCCCGACGTGCTTCAGCTCGACCCGGACCTCACCTTCGATCGCTTCGTGATGGGCGAGGGGAACCGGCTGGCCTACCAGGCCGCCCTGGCCGTGGCCGAGGAGCCCGGAGTCCGATACAACCCCCTGGTCATCTGCGGGGAGGTGGGCGACGGCAAGACCCACCTGCTCCACGCCATCGGTCACCGTCTGCTGTTGGAGCGGCCGGCACTGCGCGTCCGGCAACTGTCGGCGGCGCGGCTCTTCGAGACCTTGGTGGCCGCGGTGGAGCGGCGACGGGCGGCCGAGTTCCGGGAGGAACTCCGGGCCACGGACGTCCTGCTGATGGACGACGTCCACACCCTGGCCAGCCGAGAGGGAACCCAGGAGGAGTTCTTCCACACCTTCAACGCCCTTCAC
>CAZIBA010000101.1:3707-5447 GCA_964536795.1 uncultured Planctomycetota bacterium
TGCGGGCAAGCAACTGGTGCTGACCAGCAGGGAGACGCCGACGGCCCTGAAGAACGTGGCCGAACGCATCCGTTCGCGCCTGCTCTGGGGTTTGGTGGTGCAGTTGAAGCCGGGGGCTGCTGAGGACCGGCTGGCCCTTGCCAGGGCGACGGCCGGGCGGCTGCACTGGGACGTTCCCGGCCAGGTGCTGGAGGCCTTCGTACGGCCGCTCGAGGTGAGCAACCGGGAGCTGGTGGGACTCCTTCTCCGGGCAGCCGGTACCGCCAAACTCACCGGCGACGACCCGGAAACGGTCCTCTCCGGCATCACCAGCGAACGCCGACAGCAGACCGGCAAGGCGAGCATCGAGGACATCGTCCGATGTGTAAGTCGACGCCTGGGTCTCCGAACCCGTGAGGTGAAGAGCCCCCGTCGAGCACAGCCCCTCTCGCGGGCACGTCAACTCATCGCCTTCCTGGCCCACGAGTACGCTGGGTTTTCCCTTCCTGCCATCGGCCGGGCCTTGGGCGGCCGGGACCACACCACCATCCTGTACGGGGTACGGAAGACCAGGACGGCGCTGACGGAGGATCCGACCCTGGCCCAGCGCGTCCGTTCGCTACGACGTGAACTGGACCTCTGAGGGGCCCTGCCCGAAGCTGCAAATCGACCAGCTTTTGCTTGACCCAAGGTCCCAAACACGCTATAAGAAGGAGATGCGACCGACTTGCTTGCCGTCGCGCGTTCCACACCTCCGCCAGGAGTGTGGAAGTTCCCGTTTCACTGGTCCAAGAGGCTGTGGAAAACCGGTGAATAACCTGCCTATGGAAGTCGCCCGTGCAAACAGCTTTGAACCACCACGGCACCCTTTTGGGAAGCGAGCCGTAAGGGCATACACCGGATTCCGAAGGACTGTGAACTGCTTTTCCACAGTGGGTGATACCAGGGTGGAACTACCTAAAAGCTTGTCAAGTAATGCCTTACGCACTCCGCTGGTGCTTCTCTCGACACAACTGACACGACTACGTCTGCGCTCTAATAATTGATTTCTAATTCTTATACAGAGGACATGGTCGTTGGTTGCGGACGAGGGAACCGAGAACGGGACAATGTAGCGAGGAAGCGTAATGAAACTGCAATGTGACCGGGAAGCACTTCTGGAGGCGTGTCAGTTCGTCGGGCATTTGGCCCAGGAACGAAGTACGAAACCCATCCTGCGCAACCTGAAGATGCTGGCCGACGAGGGTGGACTTCAACTTATGGCCACCGATCTCGACGCAGCTGCGCGCACTCGGGTGGACAACGTGGACGTTCTGGAACCGGGCCAGGTGCTGACACCGGCTGCGGTGCTCACCCAGATCCTCCGGGAGACGACGGCCGAAATGGTCGATATCAGCAGCGAAGACATGATGCTTCAGGTGGAGGCCGGCAGGTCGAAGTTCCGCTTGGTGGGTGACGATCCCGAGCAGTTCCCGGTCATTGCCGACTTCCTCGACGACGGAGCTCAAAAGCTTCCGCGCGAGGATTTGGCGGAGATGATCGAGATGACCGTCTTCGCCGCAGCCACCGAAGGAACCCGGTATTCGTTGAACGGCGTGCTGGTCGTCTTCGATCAGGGGGCCGCCGAGTTCGTGGCCACCGACGGCAACCGGATGGCCGTGGTGCGTAAGAAGCTCTCCGGCCTCAAACCCATGGGTGAGAACGCCATCGTGCCAGCCGAAGCGATGGCCCTCATCCAACGACTGCTCGTGACGGACGACG
>CAZIBA010000101.1:5457-7087 GCA_964536795.1 uncultured Planctomycetota bacterium
AGGAGGTGGCCGTCGCCGTGGATGAGACCACCATCACGGTGCAGTCGGCGCGGGCCCTGGTGAACGCCCGCCTGGTGGAAGGTCACTTCCCACCCTACCGGGACGTCATTCCCAAGGACCTCGACAAGCAGGTCAAGCTGGCTGCTGGAGCCTTCCGGTCGGCCCTGAGACAGGCGCGCATCCTGACCAGCGAGGAGAGAAGACAGGTGCGTATGCACTTCGCCGTGGGCAAGCTGGTCCTTCGCGGGGAGGCGGCTGAGACCGGTGAAGCGACGGTCGAAATGGAGATCCAGTACGACCATCCGGAGCTGGAAGTGGGGTTCAACCCCACCTTGTTGGAGGATGCGCTGCGGAGGTTGCCGGCGGAGGCGGAGGTGCACTTCGAGTTTTCGGAACCGGCGCGGCCGGCCGTCCTTCGTTACGGGGATGCTTTCCTCTACGTGGTGATGCCGATGTCCATATGAGCGTTCGAGGAGGGCCGATGCTTCGGGGCGACAAGGTCGTACCACTGGGCCGGGCGCTGGGGGATTGGCTGCTGGGTGCGGGAGTCTTCGAGCGTTCAGCGCAGGCCGAGTTGGAGCGTGCCTGGCAGACGGCCGCCGGTGAGACCCTTGCCCGACAGACCAGGCTGTTGGGACTTCGTCGGCAGGAACTGTGGGTGGAGGTTTCCTCGGCGCCGCTGCGGGCAGAGTTAGAGAGCTTCCGCAAAGGGGAGTTGCTGACCGCCCTCCGTGAGGGGTACGGCCGCCGACACATAGAGAACATCCGCTTCCGGGTGTCGGGTTCGCTTCCTGGAACTTCCTCGTCAGTTGAGCCCGGTGCGTAGCAACGATGGTGGCAGAGATGGCGAAAGAAAAAGCGACGAAGAAAGCGAAGAAGGCGCCCGCCGGTCGAAAGGCTACCGCTGCCAAGGCCGCTGCCAAGGCCGCCGCCAAGGCCACCGCCACGGGGAGGAAGTCGGCTCCTGCCAAGGCCAAGGCAGAGGCGGTGAACCAGGTGGCCACTGGGGACAAGGCACGCTACGACGCCACCACCATACGTGTGCTCGGGGGCATCGAGGCGGTGCGCAAGCGCCCGGCGATGTACATCGGCGACACGGCGATGCGGGGGCTCCACCACCTGGTGGAGGAGGTGGTGGACAACTCCATCGATGAGGCCATGGCCGGCCGCTGCCAGAACATCGAGGTGAAGCTGAACGCCGACGGCTCGGTCAGCGTGGACGACGACGGTTGGGGCATTCCGGTGGACCGTCATCGGCAGATGAAGATGTCGGCCCTGGAAGTGGTGATGACCAAACTTCACGCCGGTGGCAAGTTCGACCACCGGGTGTACAAGAGTTCCGGCGGGCTCCACGGGGTGGGGGTCTCGGTGGTGAACGCCCTGAGCGAGTGGCTGGAGGCGGAGGTCCGCCGGGACGGTTACGTCCATCGGCAGGAATACGCGCGGGGCAAGGCCAAGGGACCCGTGCGCCAGCTCGGCAAGGCCACCCACACGGGCACCCGCATTACCTTCAGACCGGACCCGCAGATCTTTCCCGACGTCACCTTCAGCTACCAGATACTGGCCCGTCGGCTGCGGGAGCTGGCCTTCCTCAATGCCGGGGTGCGCATCGCCATCTCCGACGAGGCCG
>CAZIBA010000102.1:0-7084 GCA_964536795.1 uncultured Planctomycetota bacterium
GGTCGAGGACACAGTCATCGAGCCGGTGGCTGCCCTGGCGGCCGACGGCGAGGGCGAGGGAAGCGCAGGACTCCGTCGGCGACTCGCTCGCGGGGGCGTGTGGTCCTTGTTCTACGAATCCACCTCGCGTGGCTTCGTCCCACTGGATGCGTTGCCACCCAGGGCCATCGTCGTCAACACCGTCAAGGCCGAGCCCTTCCGGGCCCGGGGCAACGTCATCATCGGTCGGCACCAGGGGCTCTTCGACACCGGGTTGGCTTTCCTGAGTCGCCTGCTCGACGATTCGGGGGCCGTCCACCTGGTCCTGACGGCAGAGCAAAGCCCTTTGGCTCAACAGATTGTGTCGGCACCGGCCGGTGGAGCCCGGGTGAGGCCGGTCTTCGTGCCCCTCCTTTACCCGGTAGAGAACGAGCGCCTGCTCTCTCAAGCGCTGCGTGAGACGGAGACCGGACTCGGGCCTGACGACCCCGTGTGGGTGCTGGATGCCCAGGCCGTGGTGGCCGTGGGCCGCTGTCTAAGTGAGGGTGTTGCGCTCGTCGAGCGAACGCTTGCTCTGGGCGGGCCCGGATGTCCTGAGCCCCGTCACCTGACGGTGCGCGTGGGTACGCCGGTGAGTGAACTGCTGGGCGACGTGGACACAGACGCCGTTCGCGTGCTCCGAGGAGGCATCTTCACCGGCCAGGCCATCCGCCCGGGGGAAGCTGCGACCGAGGCAACCGATGACGCCCTCTTCCTCCTCCCCGAGCTTCACAGAAGGGAGTTCCTCGGCTTCCTTCGTCCGGGAAGCGACAGGGAGTCCTACGCGCCGACCTTTCTTTCGGCCCTCTTCGGTCGGCGGCCGCGGACGACGCACACGGGAGTTCGGGGCGAGCAGCGGCCCTGCATCTCCTGTGGCTTCTGCGAGGAGGTCTGCCCGGTCGGCATCATGCCCCACCTCATCTACCGCCTCCTGACCCTGAAGGAGCGACCGGCGGCGGCTCTTGCCCCCGGCGTCGGCGCCGGTACGCAGGGGACGGTTGCTGTAGGCGGGGCCCCGGCGTGGAGTGAAGACGCCCTGGAGGAGGCCCAGGCGGCCGGGGCCGAGCTGTGCGTCAACTGTGGGCTGTGCAGCTACGTCTGTCCGTCCAAGTTGGAGCTGGCCCAGGTTATCAAGGAGGGGCAGGAGCACATCAGGACCGAGCTGGCTTTGGAGGCGCCGGAATGAGGCCGCTCGGCAGGCTCTTCCAGACGCTCCGGCCCCGGTTCGAGGATGGGGGCAGGTTGGCCCGCCTTCGTCCCGTCTTCGACGCCGTCGAGAGCTTCTGCTTCGCACCGTCGGAGGTCACCGAGTTCGCCCCCCACGCGCGGGACCCGCTGGACCTCAAGCGCTACATGGCCACCGTAATCGTGGCCCTGCTCCCCTGCCTGGTGGCAGCGGTGTACTTCTTCGGGCTGCGGGTCCTGGCCATGCTGGTGGTCTCTTACGCCTGCGGAGGGGCGGTGGAGGTGGCCTTTGCGGTCGTCCGCCGGCATCCCATCAGCGAGGGGTTCCTGGTGACGGGATTGCTCTTCCCCCTCATTCTGCCGCCGGCCACCCCCTTCTGGGCGGTCGGCCTGGGGGTGGCTTTCGGCGTGTTGGTGGGCAAGGAGGTCTTCGGGGGTACGGGGCACAACCCCTTCAACCCCGCCCTGGTGGGTCGGTGCTTCCTGGCCCTGGCCTACCCGGCCACGCTGACCAGTGGCTGGATTACCCCGGGAACAGGGCTGGTGGGTAATGCTCTCCGCTACCTGGGCGACTCAGCCGACGCCGTCAGTGCGGCCACCCCCCTGGTGCTGGCCAAACAGGGCAGCTTCGTCCCCCTCAGGAGCCTTTTCTGGGGGACTGTGACCGGGTCGGCTGGTGAGACCTCAGCCGCGGCCATTCTGTTGGGTGGGGCGTTCCTGCTACTGACCCGGGTGGGGAACTGGCGGACGGTTGCCAGCGTCCTGGGGTCATTCGTGCTGGGCGGGGTGGTGCTGCAAGCCTTTTTCCCGGTGCACTTCGGCCCGGTTGGCTTTCACGTACTGGCCGGGGGGTTGCTCTTCGGGGCCTTCTTCATGGCCACCGACCCGGTGACCAGTCCCATCACCAACGGTGGCAAGTGGGTCTTCGGGCTGGTGGTGGGCCTCTCGGCCCTTCTCATCCGCAACCTCACCGGCTACGTTGAAGGGGTGATGTTCGCCATACTGTTGGGGAACATCTCGGCCCCGCTCATCGACCAGGTGGTTTTCCAGTTCCGTATCAGGAGACTGGACCTTGAGTGAAGAGCCGCAGGCCGGAGATGTCCCTGACGGCGAAGCCCGGTCCTCGACGAGCGCTGCTTTGCGCCGACCACCCACGAGGAGCGGTTACGTGCTGACGTACGCGGCCGTCGTGGGTCTGGTGGTCTCCGCCATCCTCACGGCCGTGGGCCAGCTCACCGCGCCCTACCGCCAGGCCAACCAACAGGCCCAGGAGGCGCGGAGCGTCCTGCAGGTGTTAGGAGTGCCCGTCGTCGAAGGCATCGGCGCCCGAGACTTGGTGGCGCTGTATCAACAGACGGTGAGCGAGGAACGACGGGGGGACCTGCTTCTCTACCGCTACAACGTCGTCTGCGACACGGGAACCGAGCCGGGAGCCTACGCGGTGCGCTTCGAGGGGCAGGGACTGTGGGGGCCTATCGAGGGGGTGCTGGCCGTCGAGTCCGACTTGCGCACCCTCCGAGGCATCTCGTTCTACGTGCAGGAGGAGACGCCCGGGCTGGGCGGGGAGATAGCTTCGCCCAGGTTCCGCGAGCAGTTCGTGGGCAAGTCCATCATCGGAGTTGACGGGGTGCCCGGCCTGCGCATCGTGAAGCCCGGCACGGCCGGGGCAGTCAACGAAGTGGACGCCATCACCGGAGCCACCCTGACTTCGGGTCGGGTGGAGACGATGCTCAACCAGTGCATCAGGACTCTGGTGGAGAACACGCCGAGCGCGGATGAGGGGAGCAGCCGTGAGTGAGCAGCGGGCGTCTGCGCCTTCCGGCCGGACCTCGGGACCCGGGGCCCTCTGCTCCCTGGGGAGCTGCGAGGCCGGTGAGCTCATGGCCGAGGGCATCTGGCGAAACAACCCCGTCTTCGTGCAGGTGCTGGGCATCTGCTCAGCGCTGGCGGTGACCACGCGCCTGTCGAACTCCCTGGTAATGGGCGGGGCGCTGGTCTTCGTCCTGGCGGTCAGCAGCCTCACCATATCGCTGCTCCGTCACGGCATCCCCCGGCGCATCCGGATGATCGTGGAGATGGCCGTCATCGCCACGGCCGTCATCACCGTGGACCAACTGCTCCGGGCCTTCCACTGGGATATGTCCCGGCGCCTGGGGCCCTACGTGGGGCTCATCATCACCAACTGCATCGTCATGGGCCGGGCCGAGGCCTTCGCCCTGCACAACCGACCGTGGGACTCCCTCGTCGACGGCGTGGCCAACGGCCTGGGCTACGCTGCGGTCCTGGCCGTCATAGGCTTCGTTCGAGAGCTCGTCGGCAGCGGGGCCGTCCTCGGGTACCAGGCCCTCTCACCCGAGCTCTACCAGGGGAACCAGGTCTTCATCCTGGCCCCGGGGGCCTTCTTCACCCTGGGCTTTCTCATCTGGGTGCTCAAGGCCTGGAGCCCCGCCTGGGGCTCCACCGGGACGAGAGGCGGAGGGATGCGGTGATGGACGGTACCCCGGCCCTGGTCATCTTCTTCGCGGCCATCCTCACCAACAACATCCTCTTGGCCCACTTCCTGGGGATGTGTTCCTTTCTGGTCTGTTCCCGGCAGCGGCAGACGGCCCTGGGGCTGGGGGCGGCCGTCACCTTCGTGCTCAGCTTCACCACGGTCATCAACTACGTCATCTACCACGGCGTCCTGGTGGAAGGGGCGCCTCTGTGTGGGGCCGACCTGACGCATCTGACCTTCATCATCTTCATCGCCGTCATCGCCGCCTTCGTACAGTTGGTCGAGATGTTCGTCGAGCGTTTCAGTCCCCTGCTCTACTACGCGCTGGGCATCTTCCTGCCTCTCATCACCGTCAACTGCGCCATCCTTGGCGTGGCCCTCTTCATGGTCATCCGCAACTACAGCTTCTGGCAGACGGTGGGCTTCGGCGTGGGTTCGGGACTGGGGTGGACGCTGGCCATTGTCCTGATGGCGGGTCTGAGGCAGCGGCTTCGGTTTTCGGACGTCCCGGAGCCCCTCCAGGGCGTGGCCGTCACCATGCTGGTGACCGGGGTGATGGCCATGGCTTTCATGGGCTTCGCCGGCATGGTCAGCATCCAGTAAGGACGGAGTGCTGTGCTCGCTTTCCTGCTCTCGGCGACTGTGATGGTGGGGTTGGTCGTGTGCCTGGCGGCCCTGCTGCTGGTTGCCGAACGGCTGTTGGTGGACTACGGTGAGTGCGAGGTGTCGGTCAACGCCGGGGAACGTGCCTTCGTCCTTCCCGGCGGCGGGACGCTCCTCGAGGCCTTCTACGAGAACGAGATATACATCCCCTCGGCCTGTGGCGGCAAAGGCACCTGTGGGTTCTGCAAGGTCACCGTGCTTTCCGGCGGCGGCCCCGTGCTCCCCACCGAGACCCCTTACCTCACCCGCCGGGAGGTGCGCGCGGGCGTGAGACTGGCCTGCCAGGTCAAGGTGAAAGAGGACCTGGTGGTGGACATGCCCGAGGAGTTCCTCAACGTCAAGCTCTACCAGGGCCTGGTCACGCGGACCCGCGACCTGACCCACGATACCAAGGAACTCCACCTCAAGCTCGTGGAGCCCGAGGAGATGGACTTCCTCCCGGGCCAGTACGTCCAGGTGCAGGCACCCAGCCCCGAGGGACCGGTCTTCAGAGCTTACTCGGTAAGCTCTCCCACCTCCCGGACCCGCACCATCGAGCTGGTCGTTCGCCTGGTTCCGGGGGGCATCGCTTCCACCTACCTGCACGGCCTCGAGGTGGGTGACCGGGTCTTCTTCACCGGTCCTTACGGTGAGTTCCGCCTTGCCGAGGACCGCGAGACCGAGCTGGTGTGCGTGGCCGGCGGTTCCGGGATGGCCCCGATGCGCTGCCTGGTGGAAAGCCTCTACGAGCGCTGGCCGGAGCGCCGGTGCTGGCTGTTCTTCGGCGCCCGGGGCACCCGTGACGTCCTCTACCTTGACGAGTACCGGGAGTTGGCCCGGCGCTGCCCCGGCTTCACCGTCATCTACGCCCTCTCCGACCCGCTCAGACGTGGGGAGCCCTGGGACGGGGAGACGGGCTTCATCCACCTATCGGTGGAGAAGTACCTGGAGCCCGGCGTGAAGCGCCAGGCCTTCGTCTGCGGTCCGGAACCGATGATCGAAGCCGTCACCGCCGTCCTCCGGGAGAAGGGCCTGGGCGACGAAGACATCTATTTCGACAAGTTCTGACCGCCCAGTTGACGCACGCATTCCGCTTCCAGACCGGCCCCACACCCCCGCCCGCGCCCAAGGGGAGAGGGAGAGACCCGGTGCTACCCCACACCCCGGCCGGGCCCCTCGACTCCGCTCAGGACAGGCAAGCCTGTCCGCCATAGCCCCAAGGGCGAAGGTCCTACGACTCGTATGAGCGGAACGGGCCGTGGCACATTTGCTGTTGCACGGCAGGACCCCTGGACAGGGCTTTGACGGATGGCCCCGGTGTCAGGAAGCAGGCGGTCAAGTTGCCCTGAGCACCAGGTCGTAGCCGATCCACATAATGGCGAGGTTGGCCAGGGCGTGGCTCAGGTAGCAGTCCAGGATGGAGTCCCCACGGAGGCGCATCCAGGACCACACCCCCCCGGCTACCATCGTCCCCAGCACGCACATCGCCATCACCGGCAGCTCGAACACGGGCAGCAGGGCGAAGACGTGGTGGATGCCGAAGAGGGCCCCGCCGATGATGCACGGGACCCAGACTGCCTTCGTCCAGGCCCGGAACTCGCCCAGAATGAAGGCCCGCCAGTAATACTCTTCGTACAGCGAGTTCCAGAGCGCGATGACCAGGGCCATGACCCAGTAGTACCCCAGCACCCCCAGCGAGCGGACCTTCTCGCCCACGGGCGTCGGGTCGAGGACCGAGCGGAAGATGACGTAGTAGGCCGCCAGTATCACCCCGGCCATCAACCCACCGACCACCAAGCCGGGCAGGAAGTTGGTCCGCTTCCAACCCACCAGCTCCTTGACCTCTCCCCGCGTCCGGCCCGATGCCAACCAGACGACGACCGGCACGGCGATCATCAGCAGCTTCAAGGCCGGGTAGGTGATGACGGTGTGCCACTGCCAGTACACCGACACCGCCGTCTGAACAGCAGGAAGCACACACACCAGAGCCAACAGTGCCAGCGGCATCCTCTTCGTCGATGGTCCAATCGCACGGCCCGGTGAAGGCCCTCGCACGGGAAGAGCCGAGCAGCCCCCTGAGCTCACGGCTGCATACCCTCGAAGGTGTTTCCCGCCTCCCTTACCGCCTTCTCCAGGGCGGCGCCGATTCGCCTGAAGGGCGTGTGGCCGACGGCGGGCTGGGGCTCCGCCGCCAGGGCGAACGTGTTGTTCTCCACACGTACCGTCATATTCACCGGCTGCCCGGAGCTCACGAAGAGGTGGTTGCTTGCGAAGGTGTTGTCGTGGATGTAGACGGAGTACTTGCCGGCCTCGGCCGGGCCGCTTGTCATGCCCACGAAGTAGATGCCCGTGGCCCACTGTCCCGAGTCACCGTAGCCGCCGTGCCGGGTGGTCCGGTACTCGGTGAGGGCGATGAACGTGTTGCCGTAGACCTCGTTCATCGCGTTGGGGTCGTAGCAGGCCACGTTGAGCGGCGTGGCCGGCACATACACCCACTTCATGTAGATGGCGTATTCCCCGGGCTCACTGCCC
The DNA here is from genome assembly GCA_964536795.1 of uncultured Planctomycetota bacterium. Classification (GTDB taxonomy): domain Bacteria; phylum Planctomycetota; class DG-23; order CBDVDV01; family CBDVDV01; genus CAZIBA01. Next base: position 6,872 of record CAZIBA010000102.1, read on the forward strand.
TTGAACTCCCCGAAGAGCGTGGTGGCGTCGTTGCCCGTGATCCGCGCGGGTGGGAGGTCGTGGGCGTATTTGACGAAGTAGTCCTTCCAGCGGTCCTTCTCCCAGTTCTCGGTGGTGTCGGTGAGCCGGTCCGAGGCGATGGAGGTGGCCCGGGAGCGGACGTACACGCCCGTCCTGATCTTGTCCTCAGGAGCGCCCTGGCCGTCGGAATCC
>CAZIBA010000103.1:0-7071 GCA_964536795.1 uncultured Planctomycetota bacterium
ACCAGGGCCATCAGGCTGTCCAGGGCATCTCTGAGAGGCACGTCCTTCAGGAAGAGGCAGGAGGAGCCGGCCACCACGATGTCGGCCCCGGCCTGGGCCAGGTCGGGGAGAAGCTTCAGGTTCACCCCGCCGTCCACCATGATCTCCACGTCGAGCTCCCGCTCGTCGATGCGTCGGCGCAGCTCGGCGATCTTCTCCAGCACGTAGGGGATGAACTTCTGCCCGGCGAAGCCCGGGTTCACCGACATCACCAGCACCAGGTCCACCAACTCCAGCACGTGCTCCAGGGCCCCGACCGGTGTGCCCGGGTTGAGGGCCACCCCGGCCTGACAGCCCACGTCACCGATGAGCCTGAGGGTGCGGTCGACGTGGTGGGGGGCCTCCAGGTGAGGGATGATGATGTTGGCCCCGGCGTCGGCGAAGATGGGGATGAGTGTGTCGGGGTCGGTGACCATGAGGTGACAGTCAATAGGCACGTCCGTGGCCCGGCGGACAGCGGCCACGAAGTCGGGGCCCAGGGTGAGGTTGGGGACGAAGTGTGCGTCCATGATGTCCACGTGGAAGAGGTCCACACCCCCCTCCCCCAACACCCGCACCTGCTCCCCCACGGCGAGGAGGTCCGAGCACATCAGTGTAGGAGCAACCTTCACCCCGATTCCCTCCGATTCGCAGACCCACGGTCAGGACCGACAAGGGGACACGCCAACGACCAGTTCAATCCCAGAACATAGCCCGCAGAGGCAGGGCCGTCAAGCGCTGGTGAGGCCCTCGCTTCAGGGTCGCCCTGGGCTCCGCGCCCACTGCGGTCAGCGGGCAGACAGGGAGTGGAGTTGGAGGCGCCGACGTGGCTTGCGGGCCTCAACCACGAGGTAGTCGCCAGCGTCGTGGAAGGCCGTGTCGCGAAAGCCGGCGCTGCCCAGCAGTTCGACCCACTCCAGCCGGGTAGGGGCCAGGAAGCAATGGAAGCCGTGAGCCAAGAAGCCCCTGACACCGATGGAAAAATCCATAGCCAGGAAGCGTCCCCCTGACCTGAGTAACGTGAAGATGGTCGTCAGGCAACCACGCTGGTCACGCATACAGTGGATGGCCTGGCTGGCTGTGACCAGAGCGAAACGACGGGGCAACTGACGGCCACAGGCACCCTCCGGCACCCGGATGACATCGGCCTGGCAGAATTTCACCTGAGCCCCGAAGGAGCGGCCCCGCTGGCGGGCCTTCTCGACGCTTTCCTTGGAATAGTCGAATTCACCCGAGTCCACACCCAGCACAGGAAAGCTACGACGAGCCAGCTTGAAGGCCAGAAACCCCTGGCCTGTACCCACATCCAGGGCCCAGCCTGGCCGCTTGGGCTTGCCTACGAGGCTCATCAGCTTCCGCGCTGCGCGCTCCTTACCCCCCGAGTGCTTCTCGGCCTGCTCAGCAAGCTCCTTGCGAATGCGCCTGCCCCGGCGGGTGATCCGCCATCCGATCCCAGCCCGGACCCTCCTCCGCCCGCCCGAGGGCCGGTGCTCTTCGCCAAGCTTCCCCCTGGGGGCTACCGCTTTCACCTGCCCTCTTGCCTCGAGGGCTTCGAGGACCCGCCACATGTCAGCAGCGGGCACCCTGAGGACCCCACTTGGTCGGTAAGCGCGGTTCCCGGCGCTCGCCTGTGCGACTGCCTCAGTAAGCTCGTCCTGGGTGAGGTGGTCACCACCCCGCAGCAGCTCCAACACGTAGTACCGGCAAAACTCTCTGACGTCACTGCCACCCCGCGTCCATCTCATCTTGCTCTCACCCTTACGTACCTGAGGCCAAAACCGCGTTAGCAGCCATGAACAGCGCAGCGGCAAGAGTGGTGTAAGCGAACAGCTTTTTCAATTTCTCCGGTTTCGTCTTCAGAGAGAACGTCCCTCCCAGGAGTCCGCCCAGCACGGCCACCGCCGCAGTGGGCAAGGCCCAACTGGCATTAAAGTCCCCGCCTGCCGAGTGCCCGATGAAGCCCATGAGAGCTGTAGCGGCCACCATAGCCGACGAGGTACCCACGGCGATGCGCATCGGCACACCACAGGCAAGAACCATCAACGGGACCTTAAATGACCCCCCCGAAATGCCAACCGCTCCGGCCACCAGCCCCGTCGCTGCCGTGATGGGAAGAGCCAGCCAAAGGTTGACCACGTACTCGTGGTCGGCGAAGCGCCGTCTCCAAAAGCCCAGCCGCCGGTTGTCACCGAGACGTCGTTCCTTTGCCGGACGGAGCATGAAGAACGCAGCCAGCACCAGGCAGCCCGCAAAGACGACCTTCAACGCACCACCAGCAAACCGGTGGGCGAAGTAGCCACTGACCAGAGCCATGACGTCGGTCGGCGGGTCGATGACCAGGGCCAGTTTCCAGTCGACAGTCCTCTTTCGCTGGAAGACCAGCAGCGCGGCCGTGGCCGTCGAGACGAGGATAAGCTGGCCGGTCGTCGCCGCCTGGTAGATCGGGGCTCCCGCGGCCACCAAAGCCGGCACATAGAAGTTGCCCCCGCCCCGGCCGGTCATGGCCATGACAATGGCGATCACAAACACTGCCAGGCAAACAGCTACGAGCCTTAGCATGGCTGGACCTCTTAGGCCAGTGTCAGCGCTTGCTGTGGGCACTCCCGAGCGCACATGCCACAGGCTCGACACAGCTCCGCCCGCACGCGTGCCTTGCCATCACTGCCCAGGCTCACGGCCCCGGTCGGACAGACCTCCACGCAGCGCCCACAGCCCACACAGCGCTCCGGGTCGACTTGCGCGACGGTGGTCTGCACTCCTGCCGGAGAAACGGTCCCACGTCTGCCGGGGACGGCCACCGGCCAGACCGGGGCAGGCATCAGCCCGAAAGGCACCCCCACGGGCGCCCTGAGCAGCGGTCGGCGTAAGGGAAAGTTCCGGCCACGCCGTCGCCCCCAGCCTGCGCCTCTCCCTGGTCCACGCACAGCTCCATCCTCGTTCCCAACGGTTCCTTGAGCCCGCGAGCTGCTGCCACCGACGCTCCCCGCCCTTTGCTTCCGCTCAAGCACGTCCGCTCTGCACCTGGTCGAGGGCCTGGTGGAGAAGACCTTTGAGGCGATCCAAAGGGACCTCACGGGCTTCAATGCCTATCTTCATCCAATCCGAGAACTCCAGCAACTCCTCCGGATGTTCGACCACGTACTGGTCGAAGAAACCCACCCCGTCCAACACAAGAGCCACGTCGTGCTGGGGGAAGGTCTCGTTGGCGAGGCCTACGTCCCACTTGCGGAAGATGTACTTCCAGTACCGGACCCAGCCCGGTGTCATCCAATAGACCTTCCGACCTTCGCCCAAGGCCTCGCGCTGTTGGCCATCGGCCAGCATGTCGACGCAATTGAGGGCCCGGAGGCGGGCCGTGGGTCCAGAATGACGTGCCAGGATGACGTCAGCGGTGACTTCGGGCTTGGCCGGGTCGATGTAGCAGCGGTCTCCGTAGGCGACCACCGCCTGCGAGGAAGCCGCCAGAGCCTTCTCGAGCAACCGGTCGAGTTGCTCCTCCAACAGCTTGGGCTCCTCGTGGAGTCCCGGGGCGGCGAAGAGGAGGTCGTCACAACCCAGGAATCCCTGCTCGCGCAGGGCCAAGAGCTCTGGCCGCAAGGTCCCGCAAGCGACGAGTGCGGTTCCCTGGAACGAACGAGGCCCGCTCATCATCGGCTCCTTTACGTACCGGGAGCATCTGGAGGGCTGCTCAAGCGCCAGGAGCGATCAATGGTCGCAGAGGTTGTCGCCGACCTGGAGGGCGCCGGCCAGGTGCTGACGAACGAGCTCCTCGGGCGGGAGTTCCAGCGCTCCGGAGATAACAGAGATGCCGGCCCCGGCGAAGAGGTCCTGGGCCCGGCGGCCCATCCCGCCGGCGATGATGAGGGAGCACCCCTGCTCGGCCAACCAGCGGGGAAGCACCCCGGGGGCGTGGGCTGGTGGGGTCACCTGCTCCGTCGCCGAGACCTCCCCCTCCTCCACGTCCACCAGCACGAAGCCGTCGCTGTGGCCAAAGTGAAGGGCCAGCTTTCCGTCAACAACTGGAATGGCAATACGCATGCATCCTCCCTCCCGCTTCACGAGCTCCCTGGCCGTGTCAGCTGCTTAACCTGTTCCGAAGTGCGGACCGACGTTCGGGCTGCCGGCCTCCTGGAGCTCCCCTTCCTCGAACTGCTTCAGAGCGTCGGCCACCGTGCCCGAGGCGCCGACGTAAACCTTGATGCCTGCCGCCGAGAGCACCTGGTAAGCCCGGGGGCCACAGTTGCCGGTGACCACGGCCTCAGCCCCGGCATCGGAGATGGCCTGCCCGGCCGAAACCCCGGCCCCGTGACTGGCAGCCACCCCGCTGCTGTTATCGACCACCGAGAACGCCTTGCTCTCGGTATCATAGACGATGAACTTGCCGGCCCGCCCCAGGCGCGCGTCCACCTGAGCCTCCAACGTATCACCGGTACTGGTCACCACGACCTTCATACCCCTTCTCCTCTCTCTTTCCTATCCGACCTTCAGGCAGCTCTCCCAGACGCCGTGGATGTTGCAGTAGCTCAGCGCGCAGAAGGCGGTGAACTCGGCCACGGGCACCTGGAAACGGACGTTGGGACTGGTGTACCCGGGACCGAAAGCCGCCCTGCCCAGGTCCACGACCTGGCCGCTCTTCTTGACGCCGTAGAGCTCTATCCACACGATGTGATGTTCCGCCGTGTTCGGGTGGGGCACCTCCTTGCCCACGACGACGCGCACGATCTGCACACCTTCCCGTCCCTTCCCCGTGTCCATCTCTATGACGGGAACGTGCTTCTCTTTCCCCTCGGCCTCCGCGCCCTTCAACAGCTCGCCAAACTTCATCTCCCATCCCCCTTCCACAGAACCCGTGGCCCCAGGATCGACAGGCGGTGTTCTTGTTGCCTTACCTCGCGCGCGGAGACGTGAGCTATTGGACCCGTGTTCAGAAACGCCGTCATCCCTCGGCCTTTGCCCTTCACGACCTCGCGTACAAGGCAGACCATCGCTCACGCATTCTACAACACCTTCGACACGTCTGCAACAAGTGTGAACAGCAACCCCTGCCGATCGCGGAGGGTGAAGCCGCCCACCGCCTCCACGAGTCTCAGCAGATGCTCCTCCCCGACGTGCATGGGAAAGACCGAGAGCACTCCACCGGGCTTCAGCGCCCGGCCCAGAGACTTCAGGAGCTCTTCCCGCTCCTCGACCAACTGAAGGACGTCGTAGAGCAGGGCCACGTCCACGGAAGCCGGAGCCACGCCCGTCGGCACGCTTGCCCCGTCGGCCAGCAGCGTTTCGAGATGGCTCAGGCCCTCGAACTCGGCTCGCCGGGAAAGCGCGGCGAGCAAGTCCTTCTTGATGTCCACCGCGTAGACGTGTCCTCCGCGGCCCACCAGCCGCGCCGCCGCCAGTGAGTACGCCCCGGCACCGCACCCGAAGTCCAGAACCGTCTGGCCCTTCCTCAGCCCGGCAGCGCGCAGAACCTCCACCACGTGCGTCTCCATCCAGCCTCCGAAATCCTGTTCGTTCACCACTGCTCAGATCACCTCACCTCGAAGTCCAAGAGCGTCAGCGCCCCGCTGAGCCCTTGAGCGCGGAAGCGGGGCGAAGCCACCCTCACAGGGAACTTCGCCCCGCCTCCGGCACAGTTCCATTCACCGCCCCTCAGCCGATCCATCCCGACGCCGGCGGGCCGCCACCGGCCCTACTTCTGGCCTTCCTGCTCCAACTCCTCCAGCCTCTGCCTGATGGTCCGCAGCGCCTCCTCCAACTGAGCCAGTTGGGCGCCGAGCATCTCCTTTTCCTGCTCAGGGGCAAGCTGCCCCGCGATGTAGGGACCCTGAGCAGCCGGGCCCATCCCGAAGCCCATACCTCGACCCCAGCCGCCACCCCGGCCTCTGCCGAAACCGCCCCCGGGGGCGCCCGCGGTGGGGCCGACAGGTGTCTCCTGTTGGGAGGGCGCTCCGGCTGGAGGAACCTGGGCAGCTCCCGGTATGGCGCCGGCGAAATACCCCACCGCCTCGCCGGCGGTCCCGGACACGCCGGTTACCACCTGGACGCCGGCGGCGGACAGAGTGTCGAAGCTGTTAGGACCGCAGACGCCGGCCACCACCGCCTCCACGCCCTTCTCGACCAGCATCTCCGCGGAAGCCACCCCGGCGCCCGCCGGTCGAGAAGCGTGGGGATTGGCCAGGGCCTCGAGGCTCATCCCCGGGGTCTCTACAATGAGGAAGTAGGGGGCTCGACCGAAGCGCGGATCCACGCGCGCATCCAGGTCCTTTCCCGAAGCGGCGATGGCGATCTTCATTGTGCTCGTGCCCTCCCTGACAGGTCGTCGGGCGACGTCCCGTCAGCCAGTGAACGTCCCCCGAGCATCACAACTGCTACCCGGAGCTTCCTTTCTCCAGCTCCTGGATACGCTTCTTGATACCGTCCAGCACATCCTCCAGGTACTCGGCCTGTCCGCGCAGGAACTCCAGCTCCGCCTCCGGACCGTAGGGAACACCGTACCCCGGGTAGGGCGGGGGAGTCCCCATCCCGAAAGCGCCCGGATTCGGGCCGTAGGGGCCACCACCGTAGCCGGCGAAAGGCGCCCAGCTCGGCCCATACGGGACCCCGTAAGGCGGGCCATACCCTCCATAGGGTGGGGCGTAACCTCCGTAAGGAGGGCCGTAACCCCCGTAAGGTGGGCCGCTTCCGCGCCCACCCGCTCCAATACTCAGTCTCGTCACCTCCCTCGGGCTCTTGCACCAGGTTCCTTTCTCTGCAGCTTCCGCCGGGTAGTCGCCCTCAGCTCACCACCAGGGGCCCCGCCCGTAGCCGAAGCCGGCGTAGGGCACTCCGTAGCCCCCAGGTGCTCCGTAGCCACCGGCGACCCCGTAGCCACCGTAGGGAACTCCGTAGCCCCCATAGGGTGCTCCGTAGCCGCCATAGGGCGCTCCGTACGAGCCGCCGTAGGGGGCTCCGTAGCCACCATAGGGTGCTCCGTATCCCAGGCCGAAGCCACGACCGAAGCCACGACCCCATCCCATGCCGAGCCCACGACCGAAGCCACGGCCCCAACCTCCACCG
>CAZIBA010000104.1:0-6621 GCA_964536795.1 uncultured Planctomycetota bacterium
ATACTTGGGGGACAGTCACCTTCGTCTCGCGCGAGTCGCCATGTTTCTCCGACGCGGGTGACTGTCCCCAAATAGCTCGTCAGGGATATGGCGCGCCCAGGAGGACTCGAACCTCCAACCTTCGGCTTCGTAGGCCGCTACTCTGTCCAATTGAGCTATGGGCGCCCGGAGAAAGGGCTTTTCGCGCTTGCCTTAGTATGTTACACGATGTATCGTGTCGTCGCCAAGGCTTTTCTGATCGGCCAGGGCCGTCAGACCCTTTGCTGTTTGCACGTGGTGTTGGTGTGGGGAAGATGCTTCTGCCATGACCGCTGCCCCCTTACGCATACTGCTTATCGAGGACAACGAAGCCCACAGCCGGCCTATGAGCGAGGAGCTCCAGGCTAAGCTTGCTGCCCAGGTCACCACCGTCGTCGACGGAGAAGCGGGGCTGAGCGAGCTTGCTGAAAGGCCCTACGACGTTGTGGTGATGGACTTCCGTCTTCCCGACCTGGACGGGCTGACGGTCCTGGAGAAGATCCAGAACTCGGGCGTCCAGGTACCTGTCGTGCTGGTGACGGGTATGGGTGACGAGCTGGTGGCGGTGCGAGCGCTCAAGGCGGGCGCGTACGACTACGTCGTCAAAGGTCACAACCTGGGTTTCGTCAAGCGGCTCCCCGACGTGGTGGACGAAGCCCGAAGGAGCTTCCAAGCCGACCGCAAACGTCAGCAGGTTGTGGACCAGCTCCACGAGGAGCGTCGACGCCTCGCCGAGCTGTCTCTTCGTGACGACCTGACGGAACTCTACAACCGTCGCCACCTGAGCAACATGCTTCCCTGCGAGTTCGCGCGGGCCAAGCGGTACGGCTACCCTCTGTCACTGATGATGACCGACATCGACGGCCTGAAAGCCATCAACAGCCAGTACGGACACGACTGTGGCAGCGCCGTCATCCGTCACGTGGCCACCATCACACGACAGGCCGTGCGCATCAGCGATCAGGCCTTCCGCTACGGAGGCGACGAGTACCTGCTCCTGCTTCCCAACACGGGGAAAGCGGGCGCCATCACCCTGGGAGACCGCCTCTGTCTGGCCGTTGCCCACAGCGCTCTTGAGTTCGAGGGACGGAGCTTCAGGCTGACCATCAGCGCCGGTGTCGCCACTTTCTGGGAGGAGAACTACCCCTCCGGCGACGCCGTCTTGCGGGCCGCCGACGCCGCCCTGTTTGAGGCCAAGGCCCAGGGAGGGAACGTGGTGGTGCAGGCTACGGAACAGTGAGAGGTAGGTCAGCCGACGCCCCGTCCCGGCGGAACTGCAGGCTGACACATCAGGGCTTCTGCAGTCTCCCAGCCCGTTCCTTGCTCCGTCGGCGGACCTCAGCGTGGAGGTTCCCCCCCTTCGTGTCCATCGTTACCAGGGCCGGGAAGCTGTCTACATCCAGCACCCAGAAGGCCTCGGGCGAACCGAACTCCTCCGCCTTGAAGACGCGCAGCACGGTGCGGATGTGACGGGCGTAGAGGGCCCCGCAGCCCCCGTAGGAGGACAGGTAGACACAGCCCAGGTCGGCAAAGGTCTTCAGGAGCCCCTCGTCCATGCCCCCTTTGCCTACGATGGCTCGGACCCCGTAGCGCTCGACGACTGCAGCCTGATAGGCGTTCATCCGGGAGCTGGTGGTCGGTCCCGCCGACACCACGGTCAGTCCCGATTCCGTCTCCCGGGCGATGGGGCCGCAGTGATACACCAGGCCTCCGGCCAGGTCGAAGGGCAGCTCGTCCCGTCGGTCCGCTTCAGCCAGATAGGCGTGGGCCCGGTCGCGGGCGGTGACTATGGCACCGGTCAAAGTGATGACGTCACCGACGCGAAGCTTTCGGACCGCATATTCCTCCAAGGGGGGGCGAAGCTCGATGGAACTCATCCTCCCCCCTCCCCCGCCTCGGCCGGCCAGGTGAGCATCCCCCGCCGACAGGCCCAGCAACAGAAGCATACCTCAACGAAGTAGGACGCCGGATGTCGGTACTCCATCCCCACCTTCACCCCGAGCACGGTCGTCTCCCCGCCCAAACCGCCGGCACCGATGCCCAACCGGTTGGCCGCCTCTGCCAGTTCTTGCTCCAGGGCGGCGAGCTCGGGGTGGGAGGACCGGTCGGATAACTCCCGCAGGAGCTGCCGCTTGGCCAGGGCCGTCGCGCCAGCCCGGCTGCCGGCGACGCCCACCCCCACGATGCTGGGCGGACAGCCCAGCCCCTGGGCCCGCACCACCGCATCAAGCACCACCGCACGAACCCCGGCCAGGTCCCGACCGGCCTCGAGTGCCCGGTCCGGAAGCGAGTAGAGGCACCCGACGTTCTCGCTGCCACCCCCCTTGAGCAGCAGGCGGATGCGGAGCTTCCCGTCCGGGCTGGCTTCGAAGTGGACGGCCGGGATGCCCGTCCCCACACCGTCTCCCGGGTTCTCACCCGTGACCGGGTTGACCGCGTTGGACCGCAAGGGCACCTCGGCCACCGCTCGCCGGGTGGCCGCGACCAACGTCGCCGTCAGCTCGCACAAGTCCAACCCCGTCGGCACCTCCACGAAGAACACAGGCAGCCCCGTGTCCTGACAGATGGGCGTCCGATCGCTGGCGGCGATGGCTACGTTCTCAAGGATGGCGTCCAGAGCCAGACGGGCGGGCGAGCCCGGCGCCTCGGCCTCCCTGGCCTGCTGGAGTCCCTCGACGACGTCGGCGGGCAGCTCGGTGGCCAACCGGCGATAGAGCTCGACCAAAGCCGCGACCAAGGCGTCATCCATTTCCCGTCTCCCGGGCTTCTTTCTCTCGTCCGCCGACCACGGGCTTCCGCCCCTGCACCCGGACGCTGCTTCCGCCACGAAAGGCCGTCGCCCCGAGGAGCCGACCGACGAAGCGGTTGAGGGAGTCGGGCCTCCCCGATTCCACCGCCAGCACCTTCAGGTCCCGCTCCCTGAACCAGGAGACCACCTCGCCGTCCACGTGGTGAGTGGCCACCGGGGCCGAGTACCAGTCGAAGATGCAGTGGGGATGGCTCTCCAGGCGCACGAAGGCATTGACAATGTTGAGCAGGTGATGACGGGCGCAGAAATCGGCCACCACGGCCATCCTGTCGGTGAAGCGGCCCAGCGAGTCCAGGTCCATCCTGGTGGTGAACCGACGAAGGAGCCGGTCGTTGAGTTCGTAGAGGGGGTTCCCTTTTCCGTAGACGTTAACGGTGAGCGTCCCCCCGGGGCGGAGGAAGCGGGCGAGGCTGCGTGTGGCCCTGCGCGCGTCGCCCGTGTGCATCAGCACACCGATGGCGAAGACGGCGTCGAACGTCCCCCCTGGAAACGGGGGGTGGAAGATGTCGCCCTGGACGATGTTGACGTCCAGACCGCCTGTGTTGGCGTAGGCCGAGTCCACGGCAGAGCTCAGGTCCATACCCACCACGGTCGCTCCGAAACGGGCCGCCCAGTAGCTGTAGCGGCCGTTGCCACAACCGGCATCCAGCACCAGGCGACCGGCGAAGTCCTCCTCCTTCGATATAGTTTTCCGCAGGAACACCCGGCGCTCCCGCGCCTGGTCGAACACCGGGTCGTCCCAGCCGAACCGGCCGTATTCCGTCCACTCGAACCCGAAGCTCTCCGAGGTCCGCCGTTTCACGTCCACCAGGTCGTCACGACCGACGAGCGACCTCACCTTCACTCTCAGCTTCACGAGTTCCTCGCCGTAGGCTGCCAGGAACCCGCTGCGGTCGAAGACCTCGCTCGGCACCATCCGTGGCACACCCCGAACGACCGGGTACCAGCGCGACCGGTCAGCCGACAGCAGCACCCCCTCAACCACCTCCGAGCCGTCACGCTCGAAGGTGTGGAGCTCCAGGGCCGACCCGGTGGCAGGACAGCACAGTCGCGAAACGAACGATTCCTTCATCGGTCCTCAAGCCTGCCGCTGCTCCAAGACGCAGCGCTCCGGTCAAGCAAGACCACCAGTGCTGCGGACGGGTGCCGCTGGCGCCTACTCTTCCAGGGCGAAGCCTCCGTGCTTCCTGATGTGCTCGGCCAGTCCGCCATCGGCCAGGATGCGCCTCATAACCGGCGGAAGAGGCGGGAACCGCACCACCCGACCGTCCTTCAGCGCCCGGACCGTGCCCGCCTCCAGGTCCACCTCCAGCTCGTCGCCCACCTCGATAGCAGAGGTATCGCACTCCAGCACGGGAAGACCCACGTTGATGGCGTTGCGGAAGAAGATGCGGGCAAAGGACCGGGCCAGCACCGCGCCTACGCCCGCCAGCTTGATGATGGTGGGGGCGTGCTCCCGGCTGCTGCCCAGCCCGAAGTTCCGTCCGCCCACGAGGAAGTCGCCGGGAGCGATTCTCCTGGCGAAGTCCGGCTCCACGTCTTCCAGCAGATGCTTGGCCAGTTCGGGCAGGTCGCTCCGCAGGTGAAAGAGCCGGCCGGGGGCGATGAGGTCGGTGGAGACCGAGTCGCCCAGCACGTGGGCCTTGCCGCGCAGGGTGTGGTCGCTCATTGGAGGTACTTCCTCGGGTCTGCGATCTTGCCCTCGATGGCGGTGGCCGCGGCCAGGGCCGGCGACCCCAGGTAGAGGAAGCCGTTGGGGTTGCCCATGCGGCCTTTGAAGTTGCGATTGCTGGTGGCCAGGCACCGTTCGCCATCGGCCAAAGCACCGGCGTGCACGCCCACGCACGGCCCGCAGCCCGGCGTCACTACCGCGGCGCCGTGTTCAACCAGCTCGCCCAGAATGCCCTCTCTCAGTGCGTCCGCGTACACCCGCCGGGAGGCCGGTACGACAATGAGCCTCACGCCTCGGTGAAGGTGACGACCCCGCAGGATGTCCGCGGCGATTCGCAGGTCGGTCAGCCGGCCGTTGGTGCAACTTCCCAGAAACACCTGGTCGATGGCGACGTCGCCCACCTCATCTACCGTGACCGTGTTGTCCACCGTATGGGGCAGGGAGACGGTAGGGGAGAGTTGGCTCACCTCCACGCTGAGTGTACGTTCGTACGTCGCTCCCGGGTCAGCGGCCACGGGCTTCCACTGCTCGGCCCGGCCGTAGCGTTCGAGGAAAGCGCGAGTCCTCTCGTCGGAGGCGACCAGACCGGTCTTGGCCCCGGCCTCGACGGCCATGTTGCAGAGGGTCATCCGGTCGTCCACCTCAAGTGCCTGCACGAGTGGCCCAGCAAATTCCAGGGCCCGGTAGGTGGCCCCGTCGGCTCGTAGGAGCCCGATGACGTAGAGGATGACGTCCTTGGCGTACACGCCGCCCGGAAGCTCACCGATGAGCTCCACGCGCACCGTACGGGGGACGCGCATCCAGGTCTCCCCCAAGGCCATCCCCACGGCCACGTCCGTGGAGCCCATCCCGGTGGCAAAAGCCCCCAGGGCGCCCGCGGTGCAGCTGTGGGAGTCGGCCCCGATGAGCACGTCGCCCGGCCCCACGTAGTCCTCGCAGATGACCTGATGGCACACCCCTACGCCGACGTCGCACAGCTCACAGCCCGTCTCCCGGGCAAACTCCCGCAGGAGCTTGTGGTCGTTGGAGAGCTCCCTGCGGGGGCTCGGAGCGGCGTGGTCCAGGAAGAGGACGGTCCGCTCGGGGTTTGCGGGACGCTCCTTGCCCAACTCCCTGAAGACGCGCACGGCCAGCGGACCGGTGCCGTCCTGTAGCAGGGCCACGTCCACCGGGACGATGACGTACTCGTCGGCCCGGACCTCCCGGCCCAGCCGGTCGCTCAAGATTCGCTCAGCCAGTGTCTTCGCCGCCATCTCGCGTGGGATCCTCAGCACCTCTCACCTGCGAACGAGCACCTATATGTCTAACCGGCACAGACGGCAGCGTCAAGGCCAGCTAACCGGTCCCATTGGCTGGGGGGTGGGGAATCGGCTTGACAGGGCCGCCGCTGGGGACTACTATGCTTGGTGATGGCGGGCGTTTAGCTCAGTTGGCAGAGCGCTACACTCACATTGTAGAGGTCGGAGGTTCGAGTCCTCCAACGCCCACCATTCTCTCTGCCACGACCGGAGTCACCCTATCACTTCAGGACGGCCAGCCCCGCCGGTTCCGCGAGCAGTATTCCGTCGGGACCCAGCTCATCGTAGCTCTTCACATCCCAACCGGCTGAGGGGCCGAGTTCTGCAAAGACCGCCTCCACGCTCTCATACTGCCACTCAGCCCCCAGCGCCTCGGCCAGTACCTTCGCCACCTCCCAGTTCGCGTTTCCACCCGTGGGCTCCAGCGCCCGGGCCACCCGCTGGAGGCGTCCTTCGGGGTTGATGAAGGTCCCCTCATCCTCCATCCAGAAGGCGCCAGACAGCACCACGTCAGCCCGTCGTGAGAGGGCCGTCTCGACGGCATCGACGACGAGCAGGAAGCCGGGCTTCTGCTGAAGCCTGAACCCGACGGGCTGGCCGGTGCTTCCCAATCCGAGCGCGATGAGCACCTCCACCTCGCCAGCCCGGCATCGTGACAGGAGTTCCCTGGCCCCGGCCGGCGGGCGAAGCCCCAAAGCGACAGCCCCCTGAGCGTTGCTCTGACCGCGAAGCCCGAGGACCTTCACTTCCCCAGAAAAACGTTCTCGGACCTCTCTCAAGGCGGCGAGTTCTTTCCCCCCGAGCAGGTCCAGGTCGACGACGAT
>CAZIBA010000104.1:6631-7066 GCA_964536795.1 uncultured Planctomycetota bacterium
CCGGCGCCTGCCGGCCAGCACCTTCAGCAGGGCCGAGACGGGTTCGTCCGCACGAGGTCGGAACGCCGCCGAGGTTACGTCCTCCACCCCCGTCTCCTGCCGCCCCACCGACATTACCTGTACGCCCCCACGGAGGGCCTGCCGGAGTCTCACCGCCAGCACCGGGTATCGGCTGGTAAGTTCCACCCCCACCAGGACCACGGCGTCCGCTTCGTCCAGGTCCTGGTAGCGACCGTCCGACTTGAACCTGGCGGCCGATTCACTGACCACGGAAGGTGAGAGGACCAGCACGTTCTTCGTCTCCAGCACGTCCTCGGCCAGCTGCTTGGTCAGCCACATCGCCTCGTTGGTCCACCAGGGGGCCACCAGCACGGCCACGTTCTCGGGCCCCGCTTCCTTGAGGGCCTGGAGAGCGGGCCAGGACATGAGACCCGA
>CAZIBA010000105.1:0-5189 GCA_964536795.1 uncultured Planctomycetota bacterium
AGCCCATCCAGCTCTGGGCCGCGCCGGGCGAGACCGAACCGGCCACCATCGCCATCCTGGCCCAGGAGGACCTGAAGGACATCCGCGTGGTAGCCTCCAAGCTCCAGACCACCACCCCGGGATGGGTCCTCGCAGGCGTCCCCGTGGAGGTGCGCCTGGTCCGCTACTCGCTCCGGGGCGCGGGTCAGGGGGTGTTCACACCCCGGGCCGATGCCCTCATGCCCACCCATCTCATCGACATCGAGAAAGGTATGACCAGGCAGTACTGGCTGACCGTCCGGGTGCCCGCTGACGCCCAGGGTGCCTACAGCGGGACCGTGACCGTGCGCAGCAGTTCCTTCCAGGTGAAGGTGCCTCTCACCCTCGAGGTGCTCCCGGTGGAACTGGCCGAAGCCGACGAGACCGACGTCAGCTTCGCCTGGTACTACTCCAGCCCTGGCGATTTCAACTACTTCTTCGACCGCTTCGAGGGGATGGAGGAGGAGTGGCGGAAGGAGCTGGAGCGGGAGATGGCCGACCTGGCCGCCCACGGCTGTACGGCCATCCAACTCCCCTCGCCCACCATCCCCACCGTGAACCCGGACGGGACCATCGAGGTGGACTTCTCGCCACTTGAGCCCTGGGTCGCGGGGATGCGGGCCACCGGACTGGGCCTGAAGCAGGCAAACCAGATGAACGTCCTGGGCCTGGCCAACTACCGCCTCATGCGCTCGGGCCTGGAGGAGTTCAGCCCCGAGTTCAACCGGGCCTACAAGGAACTCATCCGTCAGATCGTCGCCTGGTCCGAGAGAGAAGGCATCCCGGTCGTCATCTGGGCAGTGGACGAACCACGCGAGCAACTCATCAACCCCTGGAACCGCAACCTGGCCGACACCATCAAGTACCTCAAGCTCATCGCCGAGGTCCCCGGCACCAGGTCCACGATCACCCCCATGGGCGACAGCCAGGACGGCGTGGACTACATGCCCATGGTCGACCAGATGGACGTCATCCAGACCCATCCCTGGGACCGCTCGGCCAAGGTGATCGCCTACGCCCAGGAGCACGAGAAGCCTGAGCTCTGGACCTACAACGCCGGCATCGACCGCCTGAGCTTCGGCTTCAACGTCTGGAAGCTCCAGGCCAAGGGACGCTGGCAGTGGCACTACCAGTGGCACACCTTCCCCTTCGACCCCTTCGACCCCGGTTGGGGCGTCGTCCACGCCTCGCCAGAGGGACCCATCTCTACCGTGGGCTACGAATGGACGCGCGAGGGCATCGACGACTACCGCTACCTCTTCACACTGGAAGAGCAGATGAAACGGGCCCGGGTGACCAAGCCCGAGATCGCCCTCGTCGGCCAGGCCGAGGCGCTTCTCGGAGAGATCCGCCGAGAGGTTCCGCCCTGGCCAAGCGAGGGTCTGGAGACGGGCGAAGAAGTGGGTGAGGCCTACGGCGGGCCCATCAACGCCAAGCTGGACGGCTGGCGTCGGGCCGTCGCCGAGCTCATCGTCAGGTTTCAGCGGGCCGGCGAGTAGGGACCGATGCACCATTGGTTCATCGACAGGTTCAGCCGGGGGACGAGCTTCGTCCACCGTCTGGACCCACGGGGCAAGGTGCTCTTCTTTCTGCCTCTCGTGGTGCTCGTCAACCTGACGCCCATCGGCCTGGGCCCCATCTTCGTGGGGTACCTGGCCCTGCTCGTCGTCATCGCCCTGGCAGCCCGGGTGCCCCTGGGCTACCTGGCCAAGAGGCTGCTCCTGGTGCTCCCCTTCGTGCTGGTTATCATTCTCTTCATCCCCTTCCTCACTCCCGGCGAGGCGGTCTGGCGGCCCTCGCTCGGGGGCCTGGAGTTCTCCGTCACCCGGGAGGGACTCCGGACCGCGACCAACGTGTTGGCCAAGGCGATGCTCTGCGCCCTCGCCCTCTTCCTGCTGGCCTCTACCACCCGCTTCGACCACCTGCTCCGGGCCCTGGAGGCGCTCTGGGTTCCCCGCATCATCCTGCTCATCCTCAGCTTCCTCTACCGCTACCTCTTCATCCTCATCGAACAGGCCCAGCAGATGAAGCGGGCCCGCGACGCCCGCTCCGTGCACCCTCGCCGCCTGCAGCTCCGGGCGGCTGGGGGCATCGCCGGGGTGCTCTTCCTGCGCACCTACGAACGGGCCGAGCGGGTCTATGAGGCCATGCTGGCCCGGGGCTTCGACGGTGAGATACGTACGCTTCGGCCCCTTCGCTTCGAGCTGATGGACCTTCTAATGCTCGTGGCTGGCTGGGCGGCGGTGGTCGCGCTGTGGGGGGTGGTATGGCTGCTTCCCTGAAGGACACACCTCCCCACCCGGAGGGTCCCGACGCGGCTCGGTCCGCCGTCGTCATCGAGGGCCTCTCCTACAGCTACCCCGACGGCACGAAGGCCCTGCGCGACGTGTCTCTGGCGATAGAGCGCGGTGAGTGTGTGGGTCTCATCGGCCCCAACGGGGCCGGCAAGTCCACCCTCCTGCTCCACCTGAACGGGACGCTGCGCGGGCCGGGGCGGATAGTCATCGGCGGCCTGGAGGTCAGCAAGCGCACCCTCCCCGAGGTCCGCCGACGGGTGGGCCTCATCTTCCAGGACAGCGACGACCAGCTCTTCATGCCCACCGTCTTCGACGACGTGGCCTTCGGCCCCCTCAACCTGGACCTCCCCGAGGAGGAGGTGCGCCAGCGGGTGACCGAGGCCCTCCGGGTGGTCGGCAAGGAGGGCTTCGAGGAGCGGGCACCCTACCACCTGAGCGGCGGAGAGAAACGGGCCGTGGCCATCGCCACGGTCCTGGCCATGAGACCCGAGGTCCTGGTGATGGACGAGCCCACCAGCAGCCTGGACCAGCGCAGCCGACGCTCCCTCATCGAACTCCTCAAAAACCTCGCCATCACCAAGCTCATCACGGCACACGACCTGGAACTCATCCTGGAGCTCTGCTCCCGATGCCTCCTGATGGACGGTGGTCGGGTCGTCGCCGACGGACCGGCCCGGACCATCCTGAGCGACGCCAAACTCCTGGCCCGCTACGGGATGGAGGTGCCCCACTCCCTCATCCCTCACCCCCACGGGGCCCGCCCATCGGGCGCCCAGCGGGACCGCTGAACGGGCTTGGCGAACTGCCACCGGGATGCTATAATCCAGGCTGGCAGCAGTTCTGTCGCGTTGGCGTGACCTGCCTCTCCCCGCAGCGGGCACGAGGAGGTCCCACAAGAACCGCAGCTCCTGAATCGTCTTCCCGCGCACCTTAGCAGCGCGTACCCGACAGCCAATTACGACGAGGCCCGGCAGTGACCGAACGGACGAGAGACGCGGAAACCCGAACCGGAGCACCGGAAGGGGGGCACCTCAGCCGACGTCGGTTTCGTGTCACCGGTGTGGTGCAGGGGGTGGGGTTTCGGCCCTTCGTCTATCGGCTGGCGGGCGACCTCGACCTCGTGGGGTTCGTCGCCAACGACTCGACCGGGGTCATCATCGAGGTGGAGGGGGAACCCCGGTCACTGGACGACTTCCACCGTCAGCTGACGGCCGAGGCCCCGCCCCTGGCCGCCATCATGGGCTGCGAGGTCGAGGAATGCTCACCCCGGGGCGAGGCCGGGTTCCAGATTCACCTGAGCCGCCAGGCCGCGGAGCGTCGGGCCCTCATCAGCGCCGACGTGGCCACCTGCCCGGACTGCCTGCGCGAGCTCCTCGACCCGAGCGACCGACGACACCGCTACCCCTTCACCAACTGCACCAACTGCGGACCCCGCTTCACCATCATCCAGGGCGTCCCCTACGACCGTTCGAGGACCACCATGCGCGTGTTTCCCATGTGCCCCCGCTGCCAGCGGGAGTACGACGACCCCGGTGACCGCCGATTCCACGCCCAGCCCAACGCCTGCCCTGCCTGTGGGCCCGAGCTGACGCTGCTGGACGGACGGGGTGCACCCATACGGTGCGACGACCCGGTCGAGGAGACCGTCCAGCTCCTCATCGCCGGGAGGATCGTGGCCATCAAGGGCCTGGGGGGCTACCACCTGGCCTGCCTGGCCACCGACGACGCCGTGGTCGCCAGGCTCCGCCAGCGGAAGCTCCGCGAGGAGAAGCCCCTGGCCATCATGTCGCCCGACCTGAAGACGGTGGGCACCTACGCCGATCCCACGGCCCTGGAGGCCAAGCTGTTGGAGAGCATCCAGCGGCCCATCGTGCTGGTGAGGAAGTGTCGGGGGGCGACCGTCCTCAGCCAGCTGATCGCCCCCAGCAACGCCTACGTGGGGGTGATGCTGCCCTATACGCCCCTCCACCACCTGCTCTTTGACGGCCGCTACCCGGCCCTGGTGATGACCAGTGGCAACCGGACCGACGAACCCATCGTCACCGACCCGGCCGAGGCCAGCGACCGCCTGGCCGACATCGCCGACGCCTTCCTCACCCACGACCGCGCCATCGCCCGGCGGGCCGACGACTCGGTGGTGCGCGGGGCCCGGGGACGGGCCTCGGTGATTCGTCGGTCCCGGGGCTACGTGCCCCTCCCGGTGGCCTTTCCTGAAGCCGCGGCCGAACACGTCCTGGCCCTCGGGGCCGAGCTCAAGAGCACCGTGTGCTTCGTCAAGGACCACAACGCCTTTCTGAGTCAGCACATCGGCGACCTCAAGAACCTGCAGGCCCACGACTTCTTCACCGAGGTCGTCGCCGAGCTGGGTCCCCTGCTCGACGTCAATCCCACGGTGGTCGCCCACGACCTCCACCCGGCCTACTTCTCCAGCCGCTGCGCCCGCAAGCTCACCGGGGTGCGCCTGGTCCCAGTCCAGCACCACCACGCCCACCTGGCCAGTTGCCTGGCCGAGCACGGCCGCACGGGTCCCGTCCTGGGCGTCATCTGCGACGGCGTGGGCTACGGCTCCGACGGCACGGCCTGGGGTGGGGAGCTTCTGACGGGCGACGCTCGAGGGTATCGACGGCTGGGGCACCTGCGCCCCATCGAGCTTCCGGGAGGCGACGCTGCCGCCCACGAGCCCTGGCGGATGGCCCTGGCCTACGCCACCCGCGCCCTGAGAGAGGACTTCGACGGCCTGGCTCTCCCGTCCCTCGAATCGGTACCCCAGGACAGCGTGAGGGTCGTTCGGCAGATGATTGAGCGCGGGGTCAACTCACCCCCGACGACCAGCCTGGGTCGGCTCTTCGACGCGGCCAGCGCCCTGGCCGGGGT
>CAZIBA010000105.1:5199-7053 GCA_964536795.1 uncultured Planctomycetota bacterium
CTACGAGGGACAGGCACCGATGGAGTTCGAGGGCATCGCCACAGAAGACGAGGCCGGCTCCTACCCCTATGAACTCACCTGCACAGGTGGTATGCTGGTCGTCGACCCCGACCCGCTCATCCGCGCCCTGATTGCCGACGTGGCCGAGGGGGTGTCGGCCGGTGTGGTCTCGGCCCGCTTCCACAACGCCGTGGTCGCTTTCCTGGCCGAATCGGCCAGGCAGCTCGCGGCCGAGGAGGGTCTGGGGACGGTGGCGCTCTCGGGCGGGTGCTTCCAGAACCAGAGACTGGTTGAGGGCGTGGCCTCTACCCTGGAGGCCGCGGGTCTGGAGGTGCTTACCCACAGCCTGGTGCCGGCCAACGACGGCGGGCTGGCCCTGGGGCAGGCCTGGGTGGCAGCTGCCCGCCTGCCAGCTCAACGAGACGGGGAGTAGTGCGCTATGTGCCTGGCCGTGCCCGTGAGAATCGTCGAGGTCGAGGGGGGGCGCGCGCTGGTGGACGTGGCCGGCAATCGCCGCTCCGCCAACCTGGTGCTGGTGCCCGAGGCCAAGGTGGGTGACTACGTGCTCCTGCACGCAGGCTTCGCCATCGCCCGGCTGGAGGAGGCCGACGCCCTGGAGAGCCTCCGTCTGTTAGGCATCGCCGCCGAAGCTGTGGAGAGCGAGGCAGGCCGTGGCTGAGGAGGCGGCCCACTACGTGAGCCGCATCCGTGAGCTGGCCCAGGTCCTCGCACGCCCACTGTCGCTGATGGAGGTCTGTGGCACCCACACCGTGGCCATCAGCCGAGGGGGCCTCCGAGAGCTGATGCCCGACAGCGTCAGGCTGGTTTCCGGTCCGGGCTGCCCGGTGTGTGTGACGGCCCAGGGCTTCATCGACGCGGCCATCGAGCTGGCCGGGAGCGGCCGGGCCGCGGTGGCCACCTACGGCGACATGCTCCGGGTGCCCGGCACCTCGGGCTCCCTGGAGCAGGTCAAGGCCGCGGGGGGCGAGGTGCGCACGGTCTACTCGGTCCTGGAGGCCCTGGAGCTGGCCCGCCGGGACCCCGGGAGGCCCGTAGTCTTCCTGGCCGTGGGCTTCGAGACGACGGCGCCGGCCACGGCCGTCGCCCTCCAGGAGGCAAGGGAGTCGGGTCTGACCAACTTCTTCGTGCTCGACGCCCACAAGCGCATCGTCCCGGCCATGCTGACCCTGACGGGGGCGTCCGACGTGGCCATCGACGGCTTCATAGCCCCCGGGCACGTGAGCGTCATCATCGGCCTGGAGCCCTACCAGGTGGTAGCCCGGGAGGGCCGGCCGTGCGTGGTAGCCGGCTTCGAGCCCATCGACGTGCTGGAAGCGATGGACATGCTTCTGGCCATGTTGGTCGAGGGGAAGAGCGCAGTCGAAAACCAGTACAGGCGGACGGTCCCGGCGAGGGGGAACCCCACCGCGCGGGCCCAGTTGGACGCGGTTTTCGATGCCGGTCCGGCCGAGTGGCGGGGGTTGGGCACCATCCCGGGCAGCGGCTTCGTGCTGCGGGAGGAGTTCGCCGACTTCGACGCGCGAAGGGCCTTCGACATCGAGGTCAAACCGGCCCCCGAACTCCCTGGCTGCCGATGCGGGGAGGTGCTGCGGGGGGCCCTGGCGCCCGAGGAGTGCCCGCTTTTCGGGCTGTCCTGTACCCCTGCCCACCCCCAGGGACCGTGCATGGTAAGCCGAGAGGGCAGTTGCGGCATCGCCCACCGCTTTGCGCGAGGGAGGTCGTGACGTGACCACCAACCTGCTGCAACGGGAGGGTGGACATTCCTGTCCGCCTCCGTGTCAGGCAGGAATGCCTGACCTCGCGCCTCAGGGGAGGTCGTGACGTGACCACCAA
>CAZIBA010000106.1:0-6984 GCA_964536795.1 uncultured Planctomycetota bacterium
CACCATCGAACGGCTCAGAATGCAGGGCTTTCCCTGGTTTGCTGACCTGCGGCCGCTTGAGTTCCAGGGGCAGCACCTCTACTCGCTGTGGCCGGCGCAGGAAGCGCCGGGATCCTCCGGTGCCGACCCGCAGAGGGCGGGTCTGGCCGTGCTGTCCGGTCCGGGGCGGGGGCACGAGCTCATCCTGGCCACCGAGATGAGCGCCCTTCGAGGTGTGGTGCTGCGGAGCACACAGGCGCGAGCGCCACTGGCTGAATCACCACGTTTTCGGCAGGCCATGGAGCAGATCCCTGGGCAGCCCTTCCTGTTGGTCTACAGCAACCTGCGTGAGTATGCCCAGGCCCTCGGGGAGTTCACCCGCAAGACCGGTCGGTTTCCCCGGTGGGCGGCGATGGGCCCCCTGCTGTTTCTGTCCGACTTCAATCTGGACCCCACGTTGTACCCGGTCGACGACGAACTTCTGCCCTACCTCGACTCGGCGGTGCTCTTCGGCGTCAATACCGAGACCGGGGTGCTCCTCAGGCTGAGCGTCCTGACCCCCCACTGACAGACCGGCCGGTCAGGCCGGCCGCGCGGCGGGAACGTTCCTACGCGTGATCGACCGTTGCCACGGCGGTGCGCGGGCCGTCCCAGGAGACGAGGGGCGTGCCTTGGGCACTGAGCTCTGACCCTTCGACCAGGAGGACTTTGGCCTGGCCGCCAGTGGGCCTTCGGGTGAGGGCGAAGAAGCGGGCATCGGTGGCCACCTCGTTGATGCGAAGTACTTCGCCGCTCTCGGCGGCCCCAGCCACGCGCATCCCGACGAGCGTCTCCGTATCCTGTCGGCAGACTCGACAGGCCAGCCAGCCCGGCGCATCGACGCGCTCATAGGTCAGACGGGGCACCGACGGGGGAGGGGTGACGTTCCTCCCAACCGCCTCCCTGGTTGGGCAGGGCGACCCCGCCTTTGACCTCTGGGGCTGAAGGAGGACGAGGAACCCGCCTTGCTTCTGTGCCGCCGTGGTGCTGGCGGTCAGGTGCCACTGTGCTGGAAAGTCCTGTTGGGCGTTCGAACTCTCGGGTGCCGGGTCGAACCGGTCGGTCTGCTGGAAGGTGAGGGCCTGGGGGGCCACGAAACTGACGTGAAGCTGGGCCTCACCCTCAGACACCGTGACGGCCCGACCGGCCTGGTCTATCGACATCTCGCTCAGGGCGTGGAGGAGCCATTGGAAAGTAGCGGCCTCAGGTGTCTCAAGGTCGTCGGCAATGACGAACCAGCCGGGCCCCCCGGGCTCCCGGACGTAGAGCAGGTGACGGAGGAAGCGCTGGAGCCGGCCGCCGTAGGCCTCCGTGGCGTCACCCCGGCAGTAATCGAAGTGGTCCGAGGTGAAGAACTCGTCTATCCTGCCGCGGGACGCCCGGGTACGGGTGACCTGGCCTTCGCCATTGACCAGAATGCTGTTGTGGGCCTTGGTCTGCCAGGTCCACTTGGTGTGGTGGTCGCTTCCGTACCAGGGGTAGTAGCCCGAGCAGATGGCCAGGGCCTGGCCGAAGCCCTGGAGATAGAAGCTGTTCTGATCCGCGTAGCCGTGGCTGTAGGCGCCGTGCGGGCTGGACCGAAAGAGCAGATACACCCCGTCACTGCCTTCACTGAGCTGGGAGTGGATGGCCACCTCGCCCACCGAGCCAAACGCCCGGGCTCGGGGCAGTTCCTGAGGTGGGAACGCCGACAGCGTTCCATCGTGCCATAGGAACTCGAGCAGGCCCATAGGCATAGTCTCGACGGTCGCAGCGGGGGCGGCTATCTGCTCGGCGTACCATTGGAAGGCGGGTTCGCGGAACTTCTGGGCCAGGCGGTACATGTTGAGCTGGGCAGTGCGGCTGGGTGTGCGGGTCATCCCGTCGCCGAAGGGTATCATCCGGGCGTGGTGGGGCACGGCGTAGAGGAAGAAGTAGCCCACGTTGCGGAAGAAGGGCTTCTGGTGGAGGTCGATGTCCGTGGCGCTCTCCAGCAGGTGGAGGAACTGGAGCATCCAGTTCAGGTAGGCGGTAAGGTAGCTGGGCCCCTGGCTGTAGCCACCGTCGTCGCCTCCCCACGGGGGATAGATGGCCACGTAGACCTTGAGAACGTAGTCCAACCACTCCTCGGCCTGAGGCACTTCGCCCAGCAGGCTGAGAGCGGCTTGGCCGAGGAAGTTGATGGTACGGGTGGCGTGGTTGTCGTAGGGCCTGACCTCGTAGGGATCCTTGCTGCGAAACATACGGTAGACCTCGCCTGCTCGGCGGGTCAGAGCCGTGCGCAGGAGTTCTCGCTCATCGTCGCTGAGGAGACCCCAGCCGCAGTCGTACCCGCGGGCCAGGGTGAAGAGCACGGGCATTCCCACCTCGTCGTTGTACCTGTAGGAGGAGGTGCCCTCCGGGTCCCACCGGCTGAGGTGACAGAGCCATTCGCGAAGTCTCTCGCCGTACCGCTTCTCTCCGGTCATCAGGTAGCCGAAACTCAGATGGTCCACGGCGCTGCTCATGCTGCGGGCTTGGCCCAAATAGCCCCGCCAGATGTCTACGTTCCACTCACCACCGGGGTAGGGCGCAGGGCAGGGCATCAACGGGTGGTCGAGCTTCCGCTCGATGACATCCTCCAGCCCCGCCCACTGCTCGGGTTTGCTCTGAATGAGCTGGCGGAGCGCCGGGAGCGTGTGGGGCCGTGCGTAGAGGCGAGGTCGCTCGCCGGCGAGATGAGCCCGTATCTCCGAGACAGGCGGGATGGGCAAGCGGGGGGCGTCGGCCGACACGCTGAAGCTTCGGGTGATGCTCCAGGGAGTGCTGTGTCCGTCTTGGAGGTGGCAGCGGTAGCGCCAGTGCCATCGGCCCTGGGCCAAGGGCTCGGCCAAGGCGTGCAGGTTGAGCTTCAGGTCCGTGAAGCGAAGCACCTCGGGGCCCGAGAAGTCGGCCGTGCGCGACACTTTCAGGTCAAAGGCAACGCTCCCCCGCTCGGGCACCCAGGAGAAGCCGGGCGGGTTGATGCCGACCTCCGCGCCGTCCGCTGGCGCAGCTCCGTAGAAGTCTGCAGGCGGTGTCGCACCATCAAGGAAGCTCTGCTCACCGGCCACCTCCTGCATCGTGGGCATAGTCTCATCCTCCTGGTCTCAGGTGATTGTTACTCTGCGAAGTAGCTTCGCTACGAAGCACGAGCTCCACGACGCCGTACCGTTCTACGGTGCCGATAGGAATGCGGACGCCACCGCGAACCTTCTCCACGCGCAGCTTCTTGGGAGCCTTGACGCCGGGCGTCCACAGGCAGGCCTTCTTGACTTTCACCTTCAAAGTGACGGAGACGCGAGAGGCCGACTTCTTCAGACGGTAGTTGACGAGGTGGAGGATGAGCCGGCCGTCGGGGGCACGACGAGCTTCGGTCGATAGTCCCCGGGGTGCGGTCACACCGATGGTGAAGCTGCCACCACGGGCCCAGGTGACGGCGTCCAAGAACTGACGGTAGTTCCGGGGCAGGTGCCAGTGGCTGGGGGTCAGCGAGTCGTCAGAGGCCCGGTAGCCGAACTCCTTCACCGGCTCGAGTCTGCTCAGGTAAACGACCCGGCCCTTGCCGAAGCGTCCGCGAACGATGAGGCCCCCCGCTTCGCTCTGGGCCACGTTGATGTTCTCACCGGCCTCACTGCCGAAGCGGACCTTTTCGAAACCCTCTACCTCTTTGAGCATCGGAGTCAGAGCAGGTTCCCGGCGACGTCGGCGCCAGGCGTCGTAGAGCGACGTCCGCTCGGTGACCACCAGAGCGCCACCACGGTCCACGTAGTCCCTCAGGAGTTGCGCCTCCCCATCCGTCACGCACTCGACGTCGGGGAGGACCAGGGCGGGGTAGCGCGACAGGGCCTCGTCGGTCAGCTCAGGGACCAGGTCAAAGGGCAGGTGGCCGGCCAGCAGACTTCCCATGGCCAGCACCTCAGCGTAGTGGGGTTCCACGCTGTTGTAGGCCAGGGTCCGAGCCGACTCGACCAAGCCGACCTCAGCAACCGACTCGGTTTTCTCGAAGAGCTCCGGGTGTCCGGAGCGGAAGCGGATGAAGTCGTCGGCTTCGGGACGTGCGCCTTGGGCAAAGGCGGGCGGTCGGCCCAAGTGCCCCAGGTGGCCCTGGTTTGTGGCCAGGCACTCGGCCATGGAAAGCTTGAACTGCTCGCCCCGGCCTCCGATGCCGGTGAAAATGACCGCCCCGTGGGCTTCAGCCAGTTTGTAGGCGTGGACCTTGTGCGAGAACAGGCCGTCGGAGCGAAACTCGGGAGCACCAGGGGGCCGTTCGTTCCAGGAGGCGTCGGTCCAGGGGAGCAGGCGGTGCATGTCGATCCCGTTGAACCACTGGGCGTTCATCCCGAAGGGGGGATAGACGTTGTACTCGATGAGCATCTCAGGTCGGCGCGTCTTGACGTAGTCCCAGACCTCCTCGAACCGTCGGCGGAGGTTCTCGCACTTGAACTCCATCCACTCCTGGAAGACCGGGTTCTTGACGATTCGGCAGGTGACCGCCGGGTTCCAGCGATTGAAGGTGGGTGGGCGGACGTGGTCGAGCACGGCGATGCCGAAGCGCTCGAGGGTACGCTTCCGTCCCGTCCTGGTGTGGGGTTTGTACTTGTCCTTCAAGTGTTTGACGAAGGCCTTGCGGCACTCGGGGCAATGGCAGGCCTCGGGCTCGGTGGGGTTCCCCACGTTGTCAAAGCCGAAGCCGTCGCCTCCGATTTCAAGGCCTTTATCCAGCACTCTCCGCAGGTACTTCCACCAGCCGTCCCTGATGAGGCAGGGCTTCATGCGGAAGTCGTGGTGCCCGTAGGTGATGGTGACGTGCTGCCCCGCCTCATTGACGGCGCACCAGGAGAGCATATCCGGGTCCTCGGCCAGCAGCGTCTCGTAGTGGAGGGTGCCGAACTGGGTGTAGAGCTCCACCTTGATGCCGTGCTCGTGGCAGAGCTCGACGAACCGGCGAGTCATCTCCATCTCGTCGGCCTCGGCCTCCAGACCGAACCCTTTGAAGAAGTGGAAGCGGACCCAGGTGATGCCCCGCCTGGCCAGGCCCTTGACCATTTCCTCGGAGTGCTCCTCGGCGAACCGCTCCTCCTCGGACGCCGATGCGTACCCCGTCCGCCGACGGAAACTCAACGGCTCGTGGCTCCCAACCATAATCACAGGTTCCAGCAACACGTCCACCTTCCTGTACTCAGCCATAAGCAGCTCCCTCCGTGGCACTGGTGTGAGCGAGAGGCGGTGCCTCTTTCTCACGTCTCGTCAGCCCTTCAGTAACCCCTGAATATCGACAGGTTGGCCCGTGGTGATGCTCTCGTTGCACGCAGCCCCGACCAGCACGGCCTGCAGGCCCTCCCAGAGCGGGGCCTGTCTGCCCAGCGGGTCCGGCTCGGGTTCGCCGAAAAGGTCTCGGCGAAGCGCCGGGTCACTGCCGCCGTGACCACCCTCGACCTTCGGGACTTCGATCTTCTCACTGGTCCCATCGGGACTGTAGAACCACAGGCTGCTGCCTGTCGGCTTGGGGCTCTCGCCGGACTGCTTGGTCCCAGGGAGCCAGCCCGTCGAAGACACCGACTGGTACTCCAGGCGCCCCAGTGTCCCTTCGAGGTGAATGGTGTGACCTTCGTACGGGGCGTAGGCGCAGAGGGTGTAACTGGTCAACACCCCGTTGGCGTACAGGATGACCCCAGCCACCTGGTCCTCGATGTCGATCTCCTCGTCGAAGACGCAGCCGTCGCGGATGTAGCCATCGATGGCCTCGGCCTCCAAGTACATCGCGCGCATCCGGTCGCTCTGGAAGTAGTCCACGAAGTAGTCACACTTCTCGGCGTGCGGGCATCCCCGGCAGCGCTTGCTCCGGAAAGGCCCGTTCTTGCCGTAGACACGGAGCTGGCCTTGAGCGTAGGCCGTCACCGGCACCGCGTCAGCTAACCAGTTCAGGAGATCGAAGTGATGGCTGGCCTTGTGGATGAGGAGCCCACCTGAGTTCTCCTTTCGGCGGTGCCAGCGGCGGAAGTAGTCAGCGCCGTGCACCCGGTCCAGATGCTCCTCGAAGTGCATCCGGAGCAGTTGCCCGACCTTCCCCTCCTTGACCAGGCGCTTCATCTGGGCGGCCAAGCCGCCGTAGCGCATGTTGTGGGTCACCACGCCCTCGGCCGAACTGTCCTGGGCGGCGGCCCAAATGTCGCGGCACTGCTCGGCGCTGACACACAACGGCTTCTCTGAGATGGCCCGCTTTCCGGCCCCCAGGGCCTTGACCATGAACTCGGCGTGGGTCGAGTCCCTGGTGGCGACGACGACGGCGTCGGGGTCCGTCTTGGCCAGCATCTCGTCGAAGTCGGTGAAGGCGGGGAGGTCTTGCTCCAGAGCCTTACAGGCATACTCCAGCCGCTTCGTGTTGCTGTCGAAGAGGGCCACCAGTTCGGCCGTATCGGGGAAGTCGTTCAAGAGTGGCCGGGCGAACATCCCCAGCCCCCGACCTCCCACACCAGCCACCGCATACCGCATCTTGCTCATCCCTCTCTCGCTTTCTTTCAAGCAGGCCAATGTGTCTGCACATACGAACCGAGACTATGGCACACCCGAACCAGCCTGTCAACGCCTTGCTGAAGGAGGGACGTATCGAGCGGTTTCCCCCTTGCCCCAGCTTCCACGGGTGAGTACAAACCGGTGGTGGACGGGTCAGGGGCCCCATTGCTCAGCATGGAAGGACCAGGCAGGTTGGCGGCGCTGAGAGGAGGTACGACCGTGCGTGACAGGGCAGGGGAGCTGGTTGAGGCCTGTATCGTGGGCACTCAGGTGTATCAGATGCTCATGTTCGCCGAGAGCAGCGAGGGCGACGCTGAGTGCTTCTCTCAGGTCGGGCTTGAGGTCGAGGACCTCAAGGGGCTCTACGAGACCTCTCGGCAACTGCTGGCCCTGCCGACGGACGAACTCAAACGGTGGGTCTCTGAGGGTGGCGGAGAAGTGGAGACGCAGGTG
>CAZIBA010000107.1:0-3902 GCA_964536795.1 uncultured Planctomycetota bacterium
GGTCTTTTTCTTGGTGGCGCTGGCCCGGTGGGTGCCTGACACGGCGTGGGAATCCGCGTCGGGGCCGGCGTACCTGATTCTCGCCGTCCTCCTCTTCGAGTGCCTCTTGCATGGGAAGAAGCTGTACGACCGGCGAGCGTACGCGAACTCTGTCATCCTCGAAGGCGTGACCGACCCGGAGCAGGAGTTCGTGGCTCGGCGGGTGCTCGCCGCCTTCGACTGGGAGGACAGCGCCGCCAGGGAGTTGCTCTTCCTGGCACCCCGGTGCTCGGCCCGCGCCGTCGAGGTGCTCACCTCTATCGTCTTCTTCAAACCGCTGGTTCTCCACCGAGCTCAGGCTGTCGTCGAGAACCTCTCGCAGGGCGTGGAGTGGCGGGGCGTGGAGCACTTCATGCCCGATGCCCAGGCGGTCGTCCGGCTCGTCAAGATGGGTCTGGTGCAACTGCGCGTGAAAGACGGGATCGGTGAGCTCAGGCTGACACCCAGGGTCCTGCGACCATTGAAGGACACCCGTGACGAGTGAGCGGGCGCACGGGCGACTGTCGCGACACGCCACCGATTCTGGCGGAGGGAGCGCCTCGCTCGACTCTACTCGATGCTGATTTGGACGTGCTGGTCGCCGTCGTGGACGTCCATGAGCTGCGCCTTTCCGGCCCCCACGGTCTGGCTGACCAGTTCGACCAGGTCTTGCTTGCTCATACCCCCGTGCTCGAGGTATTTCCCCGGCACGAAACGGAGGGCCCACTCGGTTGGCCTCAAAGAGGATACGCGGGCGCAGCCCTTCGGTGGGCCTATCGGGCCTCGGGAAGCAGCCAGAGGGGGTTGGTGTAGAACCAGGAGGTGACAGGATAGGGTTGGCTGACGGGGGCTCGTCCCCGGGCTCGGAGGTAGGAGGGCTCCGAGCCCATTGTCACTTCCGCCGTCCACGTTGTGCGCCCGTCGGCGCGGGCGAGGTCGCCCCCACGGGCTTCGGACACCACCCGCACCTCACCCCCCAAGTTGCCGATAAGTTCGACGGCTTCCACCGGGGAGTTCTCGACGAAGCTCAAGGACACCTCGACGGTTCCGCCGGGCGGGACGCTCAGGGTCTCGCCCATCATAACGGACTCACCTCCGGCCGAGGCCGTGAACTGGACCTCCTCGACGATGGAGCCCAGGACGAAATAGGACGCCCCCGACCGCAATCCCTGAAAGAGGCCGGCTTCACTACGTTCGGGGCAGAAGATGTAGTTCCGGCGAAACTCGCCGGGCCAGAGCTCTTCTCCGCCTTCGCTGAGGTGCTTGTGGACGTGGCTCTCGGCCAGCATGACGACACGGTGTCCCCCGGCATAGAGCTGGTCGCACGCTCCGCCCACTTGGCTGGCCCACGGCCACACCTCAAGCTCGCTCGCCCGCTCGGGCGGTCGGCTGGAGGCGCAGAGACCGGCCACGGCCGGGCTGAGCTGTATCGCCGCGGCAATCTGCTGCGCCGTGAAAGCGGCCTGGGGTCGGTGGGGGTGGGTGAGGATAACGGTGGGGCGCAGGTCACCGTCACCGTGCTGGCCCAGGAAGCGCAGGGCATCGAGGAAGGCTTCCTCGCTGGTGTCGATACCGGCCACCTTGGTGTCGAAGCGTCCCAGGAACTCACGAAGGAGAGGCATGCCCTCGGCCCCGCCAGGCACGAGGAGCCCCACTTGCTCGGCCCGTGTCTCGTCGCCTGCGGGGGTGCTCCATTCCACGCCGTTGACGAGCACCACGTTGGGGTGGCTGGCCCGGGCCTCGTGGATGAGTTCGGGCTGGGCTTCGAGGTGTTCGGTGTAGAAGGAGTGCTCGGTGAAGGCCAGGTAGTCGCAGGCGTACTCGCTGGCTTTGTCCACGACCCGCTCGAGGCCGGTCTGACGGTGGTGGCAGTGGGTGTCACCCATCAGCCAGACGCCGGTCTCGCGCCAGGGCAGTCTCCGTGCGGCCTGCGCCCTCATCCCTGGTCCCGCTCTCAGCGGCCGCTGGGCAGCCATAGGTCGTCGTCCTGGGCCCCGGCCTCGGTGAGGGTCGCCTGCAGCTCGGCGGTGTCACCCAGGTGCTCGTAGGCGTGAGCGTCGGAGACGGGCGCCAGCTTTGTTCCCTCCTGAAGGGCTCGTCTGACCAGCAGTCTCAGGTCGGACTTCTCAGCCCCGAACTGAAGAGAGACCTCGACCGCTACCCCCACCGCAGCCAACGCCCGAAGCAGCTCACGCATCACCGCCTCGGGCACCTGCTTCAGGGCCCGGCCACCCCAGGGGTGTCCCAGGACGTCGATGGGGCTGGGTTCCCGGAGCACCCCCATCATCAGGTCGAACTGTCGGCTGACGTATTCCTCGTCACCCGCGCCTTCTCGTCGCCCGACGTGGACGGAGCCGACGACGTAGTCTAGGCCAAGCTCCTCCCTCAGTTCGGGGAGCTCGGGGATGCAGCCTTGCTCAGTGACGTCCACCTCGGCACCCCGGAAGACCTGCATACCCGGGGGCACCTGAAGGTCCTCGACATCGGCAAATATCTTCTTCAGGCCCTCGGCCGGCCAACCCCGGTCGGGGGCCAGGTGGTCCATGATGCCGACGTGGGTGAGGCCCAGTTCGGCGCAGCGGGTAACGATGCCCGCCACAGTCATCCGTTCGTCCTGCCCGCGGTATGCGGTTGCGTGAATCTCCCAGTCGACGAGCATGATTGCTCCTCTCGTTACTCCTGTACGTACCGTGCGCTTGGAGAGCTCCCCGTGGTACCTCGTGTCGGGTTGAACGTCGAGCCCGGCCAGTCGGAGGTAGGGCGTCAGTTCATGAGGTGGAAGCTGTCGAGGCAGGCCCGGAAGCCCTTCTCGTACTTCTCGAAGGAGTCCTTTGGCGCGGTGCAGGTCACCAGAAGCACCTGCTCTTTGTCCACGACGGCCAGGGCCAGCCACCTGAGCTCCCGACCCGCCATCTTCCCCTCGTAGTCCACAATCAGTGCGTCTCTGCCCGAGACGGTGGTATCGGTATCCGAGTTGACCTTCAGCCCCATCCCCTTGAACTCCGCAAGCGACGTCTCCCGGTACTGCTGACGGGTCATCGCAACCCGCTGAACCATCACGTGCACATTGGTCGCGAATCCGCTCTCGGCGGGCGCGTACATCATAACGGGGATGACGCCGGTGCCCGCGGGGGCCTCGGGGAACTGCGGGGCCTGGATCGTGAAACCGTACAGGGCATCGGTGTAGGTGCAGGCCTGCTGCTCCGGCCCTTCCGCGCCCAGCAAGACGGTGAGGGAGACCAGGATTACGATGGCGACTGCAATTCTGCTCCTCATTGGCTGCCTCCCCAGCATATCTGTGGGTGCCTCCTTGATCTCGGTCGTCGGCCGAGGGGGACGCGCGGCACCCGTTTCCCGTTAGGCTCCGAACTTGGCCAGTCGGCGAGCGTTGGCCAGCAGCAGGGCCATCAGGTGCACGGCCGGTATCAGGTGCAGGTTTCCCCGCGAGCAAGCTGATTCGCCGAACTCGGTGACCTCGTCGGTACGGACGTAGGGACCGCGGATCATCACCGGGACCGGGTGCCAACTGTGCACGGCCAGCTTGGCCGGGGTGGAGTGGTCGGCGGTGACGGCCAGGACGTCGGGTTCCAGCGATAGGAGCTTGGGCACCTCGGCGTCGAGCTTCTCGATGACCTCAACCTTGCTGTCGAAGTCACCGTCCTCGCCTCGGCTATCGGTGTACTTGTAGTGGAGGAAGAAGAAGTCGAACTTCTCCCAGTAGGCAGCGACCTCCTGGATGCCCTCGCTGATGGTGTCCCTTGGCGTCAGGACCTCCATCCCCGCCAGCCGGGCCAGCCCCCGGTACATCGGGTAGGCAGCCTCGGCCGCTCCTTTGAGCTTGTAGACGTCGGCGAACTGGGGAAGGTCAGGCTTGAGGGCGAACC
>CAZIBA010000107.1:3912-5596 GCA_964536795.1 uncultured Planctomycetota bacterium
ATCATGTTGGCCTTCGGGTGCTTTCCCTGAAGGACCGCCCGTACCTGGGCCAGGAACTGTGCCGCCAGCTCGGCAGTTCGTCTGGAGGCGGGGTCGTCGGCCATGACCTGTGGCTCCAACGGGGGTACCCCTGTCTGTTGCGGGTCGGTATCGCTCACGTGGTCGCCGAGACCTTTGCCGCGGAAGACGACCACGGCCCGGTGCTCCTTGACTGGGCGAACGAGAATCTCCACGCCCTCGACCTTCACCTCCTTTTCCACCAGTTCGCACAAGGGGGCACTCTCTTCGGTAGGAATCCGCCCGGCCCGACGGTCGAGCACGTTCCCGGCCTCGTCGACCGTGCAGAAGTTGGCCCGGGTGGCTACATCGCCCGGCTCCTGAGTGAAGTCGATACCAGCGGCTTCCAGCGCCCCGCGCTGGATGATGTGCTTGACGGGGTGATAGCCGAAGAGGGCCAGGTGCCCGGGGCCGCTGCCAGGGGTTATGCCCGGGCCCACGATGTCCATCAGCCCGCAACTGGACTCCTGCGCGATCCGATCCAAGTTGGGGGTGCGGGCCGTCTCCAACTCCGTCTTCCCGCCCGGCTCCAGCGGGAGCCCACCTACGCCGTCCAGCACGAGAAGCACGATCTTGGTGTCGTTCTCTTCCGACAACTCGCGTATGAGGTCAAGCTGGTCCATTCGAATATCCTTCTTGAAGTGAGAACAGCTCCGGGTGAGTCGCCACCGTTGCCGTCCAGTGTAGAAGGGCCGCGGGTCCCTGTCAACGGCGGGCCTGGCGATGCCGACGGGATCACGGTGGGGCAGGGGGAATGCGTGGACGTACTGGCTCTGCCCCAGCCGAAGTCCGGCGGCCGGCGCTGGCGCAGGTCTGTGAGTACCCATTGACGGCAGCCTTCTCGCCGGGAGTCAAGGCGAGGGTGCCAGGGTGATGCGCCAGTAGAGGTCCGGGCGTGCAGGCAGGCTGCGCCAGTCCGAGACGACGGGTCGGTAGCCTGGTTTCTCCACGCCGATCTGCCAGCGGGCCAGGCAGCCCGGTTCGCGCAGGACGCTGGCGGAGAAGTGCCCCAAGCGATTCGTACGGGCGTCACTCACCACCCGCTGGCGGCCCCTTTCCCGCTTGCTCACGGTCACCCGGGCCCCGGCCACGGGGGCGGTGGCCAGCTCCACCTCGGGCTCCTTCAGCAGGTGGAGGGAGCTTTGCTCGCCTTCGGTCACCCAGCCCACGAGAGAGGTCGTCTGCTGCCCGCAGCCCGTCTCCACGAGGACCAGGGTCAGCAGGCAGAGGCACAGCGCCGCCGTTCGCTGCCAGTTCACCACGACCCACCTCAGAGAATGCCCGGCCCGTCGCCGGGACAGTAGCCGACGGTCATTCTATGGGCGTGCTCCCCACCTGCAAGTCCTAAAGGCTTGACAGTACACTCCAGGCTCCCTGATACTGGGCACACAGGCAGACGTCGTGAAGGAGTTCCATTGGACGGGTTCATCCTGGTTACGGTACTGGTCATTTTCGTCATGTCAGTGGTGGCCCACGAGGTGGCCCACGGGTATGTGGCCTACCTCTGTGGCGACCCGACGGCCAAGATGGCGGGTCGGCTCACCCTCAACCCGCTGGTCCACGTGGACCCCATCCGCACCGTCCTTCTGCCCATCATCCTCTACTATCTGGCCGGCTTCATCTTCGG
>CAZIBA010000107.1:5606-6983 GCA_964536795.1 uncultured Planctomycetota bacterium
TTCCGCAATCCTCGACGGGACGACATCCTGGTGTCGCTGGCCGGTGTGACCACAAACTTCCTCATCGCCCTGGGGCTGGCCCTCATCGCCCGGACCCTCCTCATGACGGGGGTGTTCACCAAGGCCATGACGGGGACCGTGGCGCTGGAATACGGCGTGGTTATCAACCTGCTGCTGGCCTTCTTCAACCTGTTGCCCGTGCCCCCGCTGGACGGCTCTCACGTCCTGGCACAGATGCTGCCCCGTGGCGCAGCTGCAGCCTACCAGGGCCTCCGTGAAACGGGGTTCGTGCTGCTCCTGCTCCTGATAATGTTCACGCCGCTCTTCCGTGTGTTATGGTTGGTAATCGCCTACTCAAGCAGGGGGCTGCTGGGATACTTCCCCTCGCTTTTTGTCGCAGGGTAAGCGGCGCTGAGAGAGGAGCACCAAATTGGCAGGTGAGCGTGACAACGGAGGGAACGACGGGTGAGTGAGAAGAAGGGACGGATTCTTTCGGGGATGAGGCCCACGGGTCCGGTGCACCTGGGCAACCTGGCCGGGGCCCTCACCAACTGGGTCAAGCTCCAGGACGACTACGAGTGCTTCTACTCCATCGTGGACTGGCACGCCCTGATGAGCGAGTTCGCCAACACCGCCTCCATCGCGCAGTACACCTACGAGGTGCTGGCCGACTGGCTGGCCGTGGGCCTGGACCCGGAGCGCTCCACCATCTTCATTCAGAGCCACGTCCCCGAGCACGTGGAGCTGCACATGGTCCTCTCCTGCGTCACGCCCATCCCCTGGCTGGAGCGCTGCCCCACCTACAAGGAGCAGCAGCAAGAGATGCGCAACCATGACCTCACCAACTACGCCTTCCTGGGCTACCCCGTGCTCATGGCCTCGGACATCCTGCTCTACCGGGCTGACACGGTGCCCGTGGGCGACGACCAGCTCCCCCACCTGGAACTCACCCGGGAGATCTGCCGACGCTTCAACCACCTCATCGGCGAGGTGTTCCCCGAACCCAAGGCGTTGCTGACCAAGGCCTCTCGCATCCTCGGCCTGGACCGGCGAAAGATGAGCAAGTCCTACGGCAACTTCATCGCCCTGGCCGACGACCCCGAAACCATTGCTCAGAAGTCGATGTCCATGATCACCGACCCCCAGCGCATCCGCCGCACCGACCCCGGCCGACCCGACTACTGCAACGTTCACAGCTACTACGAGGCCTTCGGCAGACAAGAGGAAGCCGACGAGGTGGCCCGGCGCTGCAAGGCCGCCGAGTGGGGCTGCACCGACTGCAAGGGCCGCCTGGGCGAGGTGCTCATTGAACTGCTGACGCCTATGCGTGAGCGCCGCGAGCAGTTGCTCCGGGAGCG
The DNA here is from genome assembly GCA_964536795.1 of uncultured Planctomycetota bacterium. Taxonomy (GTDB): domain Bacteria; phylum Planctomycetota; class DG-23; order CBDVDV01; family CBDVDV01; genus CAZIBA01. The sequence continues at coordinate 6,965 of CAZIBA010000107.1, forward strand.
GGACGAGCTGGAGTCCGTC
>CAZIBA010000108.1:0-6966 GCA_964536795.1 uncultured Planctomycetota bacterium
TCCGCCTTCGCGTGAGGGACGAAGCCGCTTCGGCGGAGTCCCTTGCTCAGGCCGCTCCCTGCGGATCCGTATGGACCTGAGCTTCCTGAGCTTGTCGAAGGGCGGAGGGAGGAAGGAGGTCAGCCCCCGCCGACCTGTGCCCAGCGCTGTCCGTCGGCTCCCAGGCCATTGGGGAGGGGGTACTTGCTGTCCAGGTTGTCCTCAGAGCCATTGGGGACGAGGGCGGCCCCCGGAGCGGGGAAGTCGCCCGGCCCGGAGTAGATACCCTGTCCGCCCGGGTCTTCGTTGGAGGCCTGGTGGACCTCGCCCTGCTGGTTGACGACGAAGCAGCGGTAGCCCGAGTAGGGGTAGTCGATGGGCCAGGCATAGCAGGCCCAGCGAGTTTCCTGGTTGTTGGCGTCGAGGGGGTTGGGGGCGGGGAGTCCACCCGCTTCGGTGGTGGCTGGACCGCCGGCGGTGGGCAGGTACATCCTGTAGCAGTAGCCCCCCTTGGTGACCACACCGTTGGCATCCAACGCGCCGAAACTCACGCTGAAGACGTCACCGACGGGCAGCTTCACCGCCCTGGTGCGGGGGACGGCGATACCCGTCAGCTCCCGGAAGAAGCCGTACTCACCGCTGCCGTCCCCGTCCTGATCCACTACGCAGCGGGTGACGAAGGTGCTCTGGGCATTGACCAGTGACCGGAGTGAGGCCGCTGCTGCGGTCTCGTAGGAGATGATTCGAGAACTGAGGACTGAGGGGATGGCGATGGCGGCGATGATGGCGATGATGGCCACCACGATGAGCAGCTCGATGAGAGTGAAGGCCCGAGTCCGTCCCAGACTCAGACGACGACGCCTGCTCACGCTTACGCCTCCAGCCCAACTACGATGCCGACAGTCGAAGGATGCTCTGCCTCGGTCCCCTTCCTCGGCACGAAACGAAAAGGGACGCTGCATCAAGACCGTGCAACTGCAGTGCCACTCTGACACACAAATCGACCCGACCCCACCAATACTTCGGCAAAAAAGCCCATTCCAACGACAGAAGCTGGCTTTTTCGTTGCAGTGAGGGGCTTCCGTTGCGTCGGGTCTGACATAACCACCGGCGGAGATGGGTGATTCACGTGCCCGAGGATACAGGGCGTGACACATTTTGTCAGCGCACGCCAACCCGTGCACCTAAGGGTAACGCTGAACGTCACTTGTGCTCCACCCCGACCGGAGGTCACGGAGCAGCGGCCCGTACGGGTTCGGGTATGGCCTGGAGCCGATCGGCAATGACCAGAACCATTTCCCGGGCCAGGTCGGCGTCGTCCTCCAGACGGTACCAGGTGAGGCTGGCCGCCCAGGCGGGGAGGGGGCGGGGACCGGGAACACCCTCGACCCCCTGACCCTGTCGGCGGTACGTGGCCTGGTCCTGACGTCTGGTGGCCAGGTCGCCAGCCGGGCTCTGTCCGAAGGGACGGGTGGGTGTAGTCTCAGGTGGTGCTTCCTCCAGCAGGTCCCGGCGCTCGCTCAGGGTGAGGTCGTAGAGGTCGTAGGACGAGGTGAAGGCCAAGTCGGGGGGCCGGTAGGCCTGGCGCTCCTTGATGACCTGCAGTCTGAGGACGTACTCGCCTTCGGCTTGCTCCAGACGGGCCACGGCCCGTCGGCGGACCACGTGGAAGGTCTCTTCGAGACGGTAGTAGGGCTGACGGGCGTCCTGGTCCCACGGGTCCAGGAGGCTGCCCCCCAGCTTGTAGTCGGAGATGATCAGCCCCTCGCTCCGGCGCTTGACCAGGATGGGAAAGTAGTCCTCCATCACCTCGGCCGTGGCCGCCCAGAGGGCGTCGTAACGCGACTCGCCGACAGTCAGCTCCGGTACCGTGCTCTGGACGGGAGCACAACCCACCACCACCAGCGCCACCAGCACGCAGGACGCCCTGAACCCCTCAGCCCTCATCCTGCCCCTCCTCCCCGTCCTCCTCCGGGCGCACCTGGGTCAGCTCGGTGATCTGGATGGCGCCCGTGGGGCAGTCACGTTCACAGGCGCGGTCCAACACACACGCACCCAGTCGGTCGTCCACCACCACGGCCACTCCCCCCTCCAACCTCCAGATGCCAGCTGGACACCTGAGCACACAGATGCCACAACTAATACACGATTCGACTCGGACTTCGTAGGAAAAAGCACCTTCGGTCCCGGTGCGCACCCACCGGCGGACCTGGGGCGCCTCCCGGGTCGCCCCGGAGAGGACCCGACGGACCTGCAGGGTGTCGGTGGTACCCGAGACCCCGAAGGGGTCACCGGCCACCAGGAGCACCGTCTCGCCGCGGTCGGCCAGCCCCTCGGCGACGGCCTCCCCTTGGGCCAGCTCGAACAGGTCGTCCAGGCTGGTCAGTCTGTCGGCCAGGAGGGGATGGACGCCGTAGTAGAGGGCCATCCGGGCCACGGCCCGGGGGTCGGCTGATACCCCGACGATGGGGATGCACATCCGCTCCTTGGAGAGGAGCATGGCCGTGTCGCCACTGGCGCTGGAGACGGCCACCACCTTGGGCCGGAGCATCTGGGCGACGTGGTAGGCCCCCTCGGCGAGGGCGCTGGCCACGGCCCGCTGGGGGTCGAAGTCGGCGCTGCGACCGGCTGACGGATTCTCGGCCAGGTATTGCTCAGTGCGGCGGGCCACCCGGTCCATCACCGCGGCCGCAGCGACCGGGAACTTCCCCACGGCCGTCTCACCCGAGAGCATCACCGCGTCGGTGCCGTCAAGGATGGCATTGGCGATGTCGGTGACCTCGGCCCGGGTGGGCCGGGGGTGCTGCATCATCGACTCCAGCATCTGGGTGGCCGTGATAACCGGGCGGTGGCGCGCGCGGCAGAGGGCGATGATGCGCTTCTGCAGCAGGGGCACCTCCTCCAGGGGCATCTCCACCCCCAGGTCGCCCCGGGCCACCATCACCCCGTCGGCCAGCTCCACGATTGAGCCCAACTCGGCCACGGCTTCGGGCTTCTCGATCTTGGCGATGACCCGGATGGGGCTCCCGCTCTGGTGCAGGATGGTGCGCAGCTCGCGCACGTCGTCGGCCCGACGGACAAAGGAGATGCCCAGGAAGTCCACGTCGGCCGTGAGGGCCCAGTCGATGACCTCCCGGTCGCCCTCGGTTATGGTGGGGGTGGAGATGGCTACCCCGGGCAGGTTGATGCCCTTGTGGCTTCGGAGTTCTCCCCCGGCGATGACCTGGCAGAGGAGGGCGTGGGAGCGTTTCTCCTTTACCGCGAGTTCGATGAGACCGTCGTCCAGCAGCACCCGGCTGCCCGGCTGGACGTCGTCGATGAGCCGGCTGTAGGTTGCCGTCAGACGTCGGGCCGTACCCACCTCCTCACTGGAGACGAGTTCGACCTCTGAACCGGTCTCCAACGTCAGCTGGCCCCCTTCGACGGGGCCGACGCGCATCTTCGGCCCGGCCAGGTCGACGAGCACGGCCACCGGCCGACCCAGCTTCTCAGAGGCCGAGCGGACGTCGGCCAGGTGCAGGGCCAGCTCCTCTACCGTCGCGTGAGCTGAGTTCAGGCGAAAGACGTCGGCCCCGGCCCGGATGAGCTGCTCCAGCACCTCGGGCCTCTCCGACGCCGGCCCCACCGTCACCACGATCTTCGTCAGTCGCATCGGCGCAACCAGTCGATCCTCAACCACCTCACTCAGGTCTCAGGCGCAGGCCCAGGTCGCGGAGTTGGGCTTCGTCCACGGGGGCGGGGGCGCCGGTGAGCAGGCAGACCCCGCTCTGGGTCTTGGGAAAGGCCATCACGTCCCGGATGCTCTCCCGACCGAAGAGGGACATCAGCCAACGCTCGATGCCCGGGGCGATGCCTCCGTGAGGCGGAGCCCCGTAGCGCAGGGCCCGCATGAAAAAGCCAAACCGCGCTTCCACTTCCTCCTCGCTGAACTGAAGCACCTTGAAGATGCGCTGCTGGAGGTCGGCGTCGTGGATACGGATGCTTCCGCTGGCGATCTCCTCGCCGTTCAGCACCAGGTCGTAGGCCCGGGACATCACCCGTCCCGGGTCGCTCTCCAGGTACTCGACGTCTTCCTCACGGGGGCTGGTGAAGGGGTGATGGGTGGGGTTCCAGCGCTGGTCCTTCTCGCTCCACTCGAAGAGGGGCACGTCCACGATCCACAGGAAGCACGCCTCCCCACCTTCCGACGGCGGTGGCGGGACCAGACCCAGCTCCTTGGCCAGCTCCACCCGAAGCTGCCCCAACACGGTCCTGACCACCTTGGCCTCGTCGGCCACGCAGAGGATGAGGTCGCCGGGCTCCCCGCCCTGACCGGGCTTGGCCCGGAGCTTTTCGACAAGTTCCCTCTGCAGCTCGGGAGCGAGGAACTTGGCGATGGGCCCGTCCAGCCCCTCTGCCGTGACCCGGTACCAGGCCAGGCCCTTGGCCCCCAGCTCCTGGGCCCGTTCGGTGAGGGTGTCGATCTCCTGTCGGCTGAACCGGGCGCCACCCGGGACGGCGACGGCCCGGACTTCACCACCGGCCTCGAGGGCAGACCGGAAGACCTTGAACTCACCTCGCCCGACGACTTCGCCCACGTCGGTGAGCTCCATGCCGAAGCGGAGGTCGGGCTTGTCGGAGCCGAAGCGGGCCAGGGCATCGGCGTAGCTCAGCCTGGGCAGGGGCAGCGCCACCTCCCGGCCGACGACGGCCCGAGTGGTCTCGACCAGCAGCGCCTCGGTGGAGCTGTAGACGTCCTCCTCGTCCACGAAGGACATCTCCACGTCCAACTGGGTGAACTCGGGTTGGCGGTTGGCCCGGAAGTCCTCGTCGCGGAAGCACTTGACGATCTGGAAGTACCTGTCGAACCCGGCCACCATCAGCAACTGCTTGAACAGTTGAGGCGACTGAGGCAGGGCGTAGAACTTCCCCGGCTCCAGGCGCGAGGGGACCAGGAAGTCGCGGGCGCCCTCCGGGGTGCTCTTGGTGAGGAAGGGCGTCTCCACCTCGATGAAGCCGCGCTCGTGGTAGAAGCGCCGAATGGCCTGACAGAGCGTGCTCCGGGCCACGAGGAGCTGCTGCATCCGCGGCCGACGAAGGTCGATGTAGCGGTAGGTCAGGCGGACGTCGCCACCGGCTTCGAGGTCGTCTTCCACCTCCAAGGGTGGGGTCTCACTGGCGGCCAACACCTCGAGCTCGGCAGCGACCAGCTCCACCTCACCGGTTGCGAGCCGGGGGTTTTCGGTCCCCTCGGGTCGTCGGCGGACCTGCCCGCGGACGGCCACCACGAACTCGCCCCGAAGCCGTTCGGCCTCGGCGAAGAGCTCCGTCGAGTGTTCGGGGTTGAAGACCACCTGGGTGAGTCCGTAGCGGTCGCGCAGGTCGACGAAGAGCAGTCCCCCGTGGTCCCGCCGGGCGTGCACCCAGCCGGCCAGGGTGACATCCTGGCCGGCATCCTTGGCGGTGAGCTGGCCACAGGTGTGGGTACGCTTCAGTCGAGGCATCGCTGCTCCTTGGTCACGGGCGAGACGAACCGGTCAGTCGACGAGGGCAAGCCGGGCGTCGGTCAATCCACAGGGCCCCGGGGGTCGGCGGCCCCGACGCCGAGCCTCTCGAAGAGGCCCTTCCGGGAAACCTCCTCCTGACTGGACGTCTCCATTTCGCGCACCGTCACCGTCCCTTTGGCCAGCTCGTCATCACCCAGAATGAGGGCGTACCGGGCACCCATCCGGTTGGCCGACCGCATCTGGGCCTTGAGGCTTCGCTCCTCGAAGTCCAGGTCGGCCGTGACACCCGCCTGGCGCAGCTCGTGGGCCAGTTCGAGCAGGGCCGACCTGACCACCTCGCCAGCGGCCACCAGGTAGACGCGCACGGCTCCCTCCGCCCGCTGCTCCGAGACCCGTTCCCGGACCTGAGGGCTCAGGGCGGCGATGGTGGCTTCGAGGCCCACCGCGAACCCGGCCGCGCCTACCTCGGGCCCGCCCAGCTCGGCGATGAGGTTGTCGTAGCGGCCGCCTCCGCAGACCGCGTTCCGCGCCCCCAGGCTGCCGTGGGTGATCTCGTAGACCGTGCGGGTGTAGTAGTCGAAGCCACGCACCAGGTGCACGTCGTGGACGAAGGTCCGGCCGATGGACTTGAGCCCGGCCAGCACCTGCTGCCAGTGCTCGGCGCACCCATCACAGAGGTGGTCGGTCACCAGCGGGAGGGTGGCGATGATGGCCTGACAGCTCTCCTCCTTGCAGTCGAGGATGCGGAAGACGTTTCGGTCGAACCGCCGATTGCAGTTCTCGCACAGTTGGCCTCGTCGGCTGGACAGGCGCTGGCGCAGCACCTCCCGGAACCCGCCCCGGCACCGGGGGCAGCCGATGGAGTTGACCCGGACCTCGTAGCCGGTCAGGCCGATTTCGTCAAAGTACTGGGCGGCCAGGTCGATGGTCTCCACGTCCAGAAGCGGGCTCTCGGAGCCGAAGGCCTCGATGCCCACCTGGTGGAACTGGCGGGTGCGACCGGCCTGGGGACGCTCGTAGCGGAACATGGGGCCGACGTAGTAGAACTTGCGGAACGGGAATTGTTTGAACAGGCTGTGCTCGACGTAGGCCCTGGCCACCGAGGCCGTACCTTCCGGACGGAGGGTGACGCTGGACCCCTCGCGCCTTAGGGTGTACATCTCCTTCTCGACGATGTCGGTGGCCTCGCCGATGCCCCGGACGAAGAGCTCGGTCTCCTCGAAGATGGGCACCCGGATCTCAGCGTAGCCCCCCCGCTCGAAGACGACCCGGGCCGTCTCCTCCAGGTGACGCCAAAGGGCCACCTCCTCGGGAAGGATGTCACGGGTCCCCCGTGGGGCCCGGTACTCCCTGCTCACCCTCACTCCTCCGACAAGGGCACCTGCTTCGAAGACACTTCCTGCCCGACCAGCTCTACGACCGGGCGACCATCCACGATGGAACTCAGGAAGCTCCGCCCGTCGATGCCCGTTGGCTCTGGACGCCCCAGGTACTCCAGGAT
>CAZIBA010000109.1:0-584 GCA_964536795.1 uncultured Planctomycetota bacterium
CAGAGCCTGGAGGCACCCAAGGCCGTCTTCGTCCGCAACGTGGCCGCTGTCACCGCCCGGGTGGCCCTGCGCAACGTCCCCCAGCAGCCGGTGGCGGTCCGCCTGCTCGTGGACGACGAGGAGGTGGAGCGCCAGACCGTCGCCACCCGTAGCGACCAGGACGTCATCTCCGTCCGCTTCCACTACGTCCCCGTCGAGCCCGGCTACCGCAAGCTCACCGTCGAAGCCGTCCCCCTCCCCGAGGAGCGTACCGACGACAACAACCGGGCCAGCGCCTACCTCAACGTCCTCTCCGGCCAGCTCTCGGTCCTCTACGTCGAAGGGACCTTGCGCTGGGAGTTCAAGTTCCTCAAACGGGCCCTGGAGGAGTCCCGCGAGATCGACCTGACCTCGCGCATCGTCCTGGCCGCCCTCGGGCCGGGTCACCGGGGGGTGCTCAAGGACAAGGAGCGGTGGGATCAGTTTGACGTGGTCATCCTCGGCGATGCCCCCCGGGACCGCTTCGCCCCTGCCCAGTTGGAGACCCTGAGTGACGCCGTCGCCAACGGCGCCGGCATCATCTTCCTGGCCGGCTACGACAGCTA
>CAZIBA010000109.1:594-6169 GCA_964536795.1 uncultured Planctomycetota bacterium
GCTACGGGGCCTCCTTCTTCAACACCGCGCTGGCCGACGTCTTCCCCGTTCACCTGGAGCCCTTCACCTTCCAGCGGGAGGAGACCTATCACGTGCGCCCCACCGCCGACCAGGCCGAGCACCCGGTCCTCCGCCTCTCCCAGGTAAGCAGCGAGAACACCCAGCTCTGGGCCCAGCTCCCCCCCCTGGTGGGCGGGGTCAAGGTCGGCAAGCTCAAGCCCGCGGCCATCGTCGTGCTGGAGGACGACACCCGTGCGCCCGTCCTCATCCTTCAGCCCTACGGTCGGGGGCGGGCAGCAGCTCTGACCGCCGACACCACCTGGCGCTGGGCCGTCACCGGCGAGGAGGAACGGGAGCTTCACCACCGCTTCTGGCGTCAACTGGTGCTCTGGGCCGCCGGTCGGGAGGCGGTGAAGAGCGAGAACCTGTGGATCGAGCTGCCCCAGTCCCGCTACCTGCTGGGTGAGAGCGTCTCACCGGCCTTTCACCTGGAAGACCTCGCCGGCGACCCCGTCGAGGACGTCGCCCTGGTGGCTTCCCTGCTCCGTCAGCCGGCCGGCCGGCCCGAGGAGATGCGCCTCTACAGAACGGGCGGCCACTGGGAAGCCCTCGTCCTGCCCCCCGACCAAGGGGACTACCTGATAAAGGCCACGGCCTACCGGGGAGAGCCCGGCACCCCGGACGCCGAGGTGGTGGACGAGGCCGAGGCCCACTTCCTGGTGGAACAGACCAACCTGGAGCTGGCCGACCCCCTGGCCCACGTGGGGATGCTGAAGCAACTGGCCGAGATGACCGGGGGGAGGTTCCTTCGCCCCCATCAGCTCGGGGGTCTCCTGGAGGAACTCGTCAGCCAGCACCGGAACGTGGAGCTGGAGAAGGTGCGTCGCCGTGACCTCTGGAACCGGCCCGAACTCCTGCTCCTGGTCGTCGGACTGCTGGCCGCCGATTGGATACTGCGCAAGCGCTCCGGCTTGGTCTGAGACAGGAGCGTGCTGGCCGGCAGAAATCACGCCATTTCGCGCTTGACGAGTCCCGGATGTTACGTTATCGTCATCCGTAATACGTGGAGGATTTCCATATGGGCAAGGTTACGAGAACGGCGGTGTCGCTGGAGCCGGAGCTTCTGGCCGCTTTCGATCACTTCATCAGCCAGCGGGGCTACGACAACCGTTCCGAGGCCATCCGTGACCTCATCCGGGAGAGCTTGAGCCAGGACGAGCTCACGCGAGCGGCGACACCGGCCGTGGGCGTCGTGGCCCTCATCTACAGCCACGACGAACTCCAGCTCCCCCACCGCCTGACCGAACTGCAGCATCACCACACGCCCACCGTGGTCTCCACCGTGCACGTCCATTTGGACGAACGTCACTGCCTCGAAGTCGTCGTGCTCCGGGGAAAGAGTCACGACGTGGACCAACTGGGTCACCAACTGGCCAGCCATCGCGGGGTGAAATACGGCAAGCTCTTCGCCGCTGCCCTGAAGGGACTGGGCGGGTAGCACCTGCACTCAGGGGGGTCGGCCCTCGCAGAAAGGAGCCAACTGATGCACATTCCCGACGGGATGTTGACCCCACAGGTCTGGGTACCTCTGGCCGGGGTGAGCGCCGTGGTCGTGGGGGTCGCTGCGCGCAAGGCAGCGAAGCAACTCGAGGAGCGCCAGATCCCCGTGGCCGGAGTCCTGGGAGCCTTCGTCTTCGCCGCCCAGATGATCAACTTCCCCATCGCCGCCGGTACCACCGGACACTTGCTGGGCGCAGCCCTGGTCACGGTGCTCCTGGGACCCTGGCTGGCCATCCTGGTGATGAGCTCGGTGCTCATCACCCAGTGTCTGGTCTTTCAGGACGGGGGACTGACGGCTCTGGGAGCCAACATCTTCAACATGGCCCTGGTGGGCTGCGCGGTGACCGCCCTGGTCCACGGGGTGGTCCGGAGCCTGCTGGATCAGCGTCGCAGCGTCCTGGTGGCCGGGGCCGTGGGGGGCTGGCTGGCCGTCTTCGTGGGGTCCGTGGTGTGTGCGCTGGAGCTGGTGGCTTCCGGCAGGTTCCCCCTGTGGGAATCGCTCGTGGCCATGGGCGGCCTCCATGCCGTCCTGGGCGTCTTCGAAGCGGTCATCACGGTAGCTGCGGCCGGTTACGTCCTCTCGGCCTCACCCGACCTCGTCGCCGCGCCACAGACCTGAGGAGAGAAGGAGTCGCCGATGAAGCGCTTCGTCCTCGTGACCTTGCTCGTGAGCTTCGTCATTGCCGGGGTCCTCTACCACTTCGCCGCCGACTCCCCTGACGGTCTGGAGAAAACCATGGAGCGGTTCGAGGCCGAGGAGGGCGAGCACGTGGCTCCCTCCTTTTTCCCCGACTACGAGTTCCCCCTGTTGGGAACGGTGGCGGGTAAGACGGTGGCCGCGCTCGTCGAGCTCCAGCTTATCGAGCCGGCGACGGTGGCCGGGCTGGTCGGAACGGCCCTGGTCTTCGGTATCGTGCTGGGGGTGCTGCGGCTGCTCGGTCGGGGCCGAGCAAAAACCTCTCAGACGTCGTAGCCCAGGCATTACCGTTGGGGTGCCAACTCCCCGGTGACACCCCGCGCGAGCGGAAGGGCGGTTCCTCCTGCCATTCCGCTCTTTTTGTCGCCACTTACGCAAAACCCCTTGACAGAGGAGCCAGCCGTGGCTACAGTTCACGATCACGCCGAGAGACTTGACCTCCGCATTTCGCGGTCAGAAATGCGCTGTGCCCAGAGCACATTGACCGGGCGGAGAGCTGTGCGCCCATACAGATAGTGAGCTCACCGAGCGGGGTCCGCTCCGGACCCCGGCCGACACACACGGCCCAGGTCGCATCGAAGGGAACTGCCCTTCGGGAAAAGGAGGTCAGGATATGGCCAAGGCTCAGGAAGCAATGACCAAGGAAGTGGTCACCATCGACGGCAGCGCCACCGCGGCCGACGCCGTCGCCAAGATGCGTGACCGGAAGGTCTCCAGTCTCATCGTTGAGCGCCGCGGCGTCGAAGACGCCTACGGCATCCTCACCCGCAAGGATGTGGTCGCCAAGGTCGTCAGTCCCGGCAAGAAGCTCGGCGAGGTCAAGGTTTACGAGATCATGAGCAAGCCCCTCGTCATGGTCTCCCCGGGACTGGAACTGAAGTACTGCGCCAGGCTGATGGCCATGACCGGCATCCGTCGGGCGCCCGTCTTCGACGGCAAAGAGATCATCGGCATCCTCAGCAACACGGACATTTTTCATGCTGCTGCCGAAGGAAAGGTCTGAGCGTCGTCTGATCGCGTGCCCCGCTCGGTGAGCAACCTTCGGAGCACCGTCGACACTCCCGCTACGGATGCCGCTGTCGCCCTCAGCCCCGCAGCCGAGCACGCAAGGGCAAGAATCACAGTGTCCCCAACGGCAGTGTGATAGGCGGCAGATCACCACAATGTGGCGGCCCTGGCGCGTGCCGTCTCCTCGTGTCCGGCGGGGACTCGGGAATCTTGAGCCCTGCGAACTGCCCTATTCCCGAAGCAAAGTCGTTATTGCACCGCTATCGGGGGCACAACCCATCTCGGCCGGGCAGCTCACCGTGAGCAGCGTGGAAGTGAACTGGCAGAACGCCAACGATGCGGGCCAGTTCACCCGCCACGAGGTGCACAAGAGCACCAGCTCGAGCTTCACCCCCTCTTGAGGACGCCCTGGTGACCAACATCACCAATATGGCCACCACGAGCTACGCGGTGGGCAACCTGAGTGTGGACAGCACCTACTACTTCAAGGTGGTCCCGGTGGTGACGCGGCACCGTGCGGAGCAACGAGCTTAAGCGAGTCCGTACGGGGAACCGGACTATTTCTGCGTCGCACCGGTGTAGGCGTCCACCCTCGGCGGATTGGGAAACAGAGCCCGTTCAGGCTGGCGCTGCATAGCGCGTGCCAGTTCGAACGCGCTCACGTCCACCTTTGACTTCACCAGTTCGACGACGTTGTAGGTATCAATAAAGGTATCATAGTACGCAGGGTCTTCCTGCGGGAGGACGAACGCCTTGTGGGCCTGTCCCTGCTCGTCGAAGTACGCGAAGTAAGGCAGTGCGCTCATGCCATCACGACGGGTGCTCACGAAGCTGATCCAGCGCCCATTCGAAGACCAGCGCGGGTAGCTCTCCGACAAGTCGCTGTTGACATCGTCGAGCCTTCTGTATTCCCTCGATTCAAGGTCCAGCAGATACACGTCGGAGGTCCTCTGGTGAATCGGGTACGTGGTCTTGTCAGCAAGAATGTGCAGCACGTATCTACCGCAGAGCGACGGACGAGGAAACGAGCAGGAAGTCCCCAGCTCCGAGTAGGCCATGACCGTTTCCGGTGACCCCCAGGTCTCCCCGGCGGTATCGTAGGCTATGCGCATCAGGTCGAACCTGAATGCAGCCAGGTCCTCGGGCGCACGGAGCGCCTTGTCACGGCACCTTACGAAATAGATGTACCTGCCGTCGTGCGACCAGCATGGGTGGGTCTCGATGTACTCGTTCTCGAAGACATCCCTCGTCGTGTTGATGGTGTTGTCCTCGACATCGTACACCACCAGGTCCCCTCTCTTCTCCACAGATTCAAAATAGTATACCCTGTCGTCGGAAGGAAAATGGCCGAAGAACTGATTCAGAGTGGCCGCGATGTGTCGACCGTCAGGATGCCACGAGGCATACGCCAGCGGCCTGAACATGGGTGCCTGTTCGGTGTTTATCCTACGACTCCTGCCGTCCATCACGAGCATCATCCCAGGGTGCTTGAGACGCACGTGGAACAGGAATTTGTCAGGATTGTGCTGGTGGAACGTGTGGCAGTTGAAGCACTCGAACGTACCGTCCCGGCAGGTCACCAGGGCTGACCGTTCGAACGTCTCGACCCTTCGCTGGAAAATGCCCTTGATGCGAGCAGAACACTTGTTGGGCAGGAGCAGGCGGTAGACGATGTATGAATCGATGGGCTCCCTGGCGACGGTATTGGTTATCCGGCCGAATTGCACCCAGGTGCCATCTTCTTTCATTGCATATACGTCGTAGTAGAGGTGCATCCCCTTGTTGTTCTGAAGCATTCTCTGCCACGCTTTCAGCGGTATCTGGCACGTCCCGTCCGGGCAACGGAGTTCGAGCGGCGGCCCCGCATCAGATGAAATCCTAACGAAGTAGTCCTGCCCCTCCTCCCTGATGCGGAAATTCAGCGGAGCGACGTTCGGTGGAATCACAAGCGAGGTATAGTCCGGGTCAATGTGTGGAGGGCTGTGGACGACGCTGGCTGGTGTCACCTCGGAACTGCGGCCACAGGACACGATGACCAGTCCAGTTGTTACGAGCAACGCTGTCCGGAGCAAAGGGTTCATGGAAGCCGTCCTCAGGCCAACGATTCACAGTCAGCGCACGGTCTGGCCTTACCGGCAGTATCAGAGTGACCCGCGGTCAGTTGGGGAAGTCGCAAGTTCCCATCCCCGGGCCAACTCACAGGACGCAACTCCAACATCACCCACGGTCGAGCCACCAGCGGCTCGGAAGCACCAGACCTCCACAACGGCCTCATCGCGGCACACGCACGCGGTTGTCCGGGGCCGGAGT
>CAZIBA010000109.1:6179-6914 GCA_964536795.1 uncultured Planctomycetota bacterium
GGAAGTAGTAGTACATGTACGTGTTGCCGAACGCCGCCTCAAGCTCTCGTTGCGTGCTCTCCTTTCTCGCATACGACGACATCCCTTCCAGAAACCCCGTAAAACGTGACGCCGTCTCGCCATCATACTCCAGACCGTGTGTGTCAAGGGCCCTCCCAGCCCACTTCTCCAACAGCACAAGTGCCTCCTGACAGTGAGTCGGAACCGAGGTGTAACCCGCTTCCATCAACTGCGGACGCGCGTCGGCAATCCCCTCTATCGACATCTTGTCAAGCAGACGCGGTCAGGTAATCGAGCGCCATCCGATTGTGCGGATTGCTGTCCACCAACGCTTCAAGAATCCCACGCTCGCCCAGACCGATGGGACGGTCAACGGTGGGCAGCCGCGTCCTCAGCTCTGCAAAACGTGTGTCCACGGCACTGCTATCTGCGATTACAGTCCGGCAGTGCTCTGCGAACCCTCTGTGGAAGAGGGTCCTGTGGAGCATGTTAAGATACTTCTCGGCGAGTGCGTAGTTCTCGTTCACAATGTTGCACTCGGCGATCCGCTCGAGGTTGTCGTACGTCCTCCCCATCGCCGCCATCTGATTGTAGGCTTGTCTGAACGCGGCGTTCACGTGCCCCATTTCGAAGAACAGGTCGCTACTGTACATCGCTCCGGGCAGGTCGACCTCCTGCACGGTCTGGCCAGACTTGCAGGCGAACTTCAGCACCACGCCGCGCGGGCCCCAGGGC
>CAZIBA010000110.1:0-6891 GCA_964536795.1 uncultured Planctomycetota bacterium
GTGGGGATAGTGTTTCCATTCGCGAGTGAGGGCCCGGGGTTCTGAGCGGCCGGGGGAGGTCTGTGGATGAGGGTGGCAGCGCGTGTGCTCTTCTTCGTGCTGGTTTTTTGCGCAGGTGTGGGGTCTGGCGTAGGCTTCCTTCTCGTGGGTCACCGCGGGGAGCCGCTCAGTGACAGCGAGTGGGCGCGAGACCTGATTACCCAGGAACTGAAGGCTTGCCCGGGGTGGGGAGCGATGTTCGGCGATCCTGGCGACCAGGCTTGCCGGCTGGTTGTGGCCAGGTTAGAACTGGTGAGGCATTACCCATTGAGCGTGATCCGGCAGGCAATGGCTCAATTCATGCTGGACGCTAGCCGGAAGACCGACGCGACGGACTGGACTGAACAGGAGGCGTGCGGTTTCTGGGAGATTCTCGATAAGTTCCTTCTCTTGAACAAGTACATCTTCGCCCTGCCCCCGGCAGGTCCCGAAGACTCGGTTTTGACCTTCGGCGGGTGGGACCGTCACGGGCCAGGCCCTCCTGGTGCCGTCAACTACCTGTGGCCCTTCACGAAGGCACCGAACGGCACACTCCGGCTGACCGGAGAACCAGCCACCTGGCTTGGACAACACTACGATCCAGTGGAGGCCTTCGACTACTACAGAAGCAAGTTTGGCAGGCGGCGGTTCCCGTGGGACGAAGGCGCCATCGACGAAGCCCTGGACGAAACCGATGTGGATGTCATACGGGCAATTCTGACGCCTCTTCCTCCTCATTGACCTCCACAGGCGCTGCGCGTCGACTGGGGCTCCGCTTTAGGTTGCGGTGACGCCGGAGGAGACAGGGCAGCGCCCCTTGAGCGTTAGCCGACTTCCGCTACGATGCCAAGGGACGTCTGATTGAGAAGGTAGCTGACGGCACGACCACCCGGTACTACCACGACGGTGACGAGATTGTGGAGGAGACGGAAGGGACGGAATCTCCCACCGTGGAGAGCCAGTACGCCTACGGTCGTGGCATTGACGACGTGCTGGTGCTCTTCGACAAGGACGGTGAGAGCTACGACGCATACTACTACCTGAAGGACCCCCTGTGGACGGTGGAAGCGCTGGTGGACGAGAATGCTGCCATCGTGGAGGCGTATGCCTACGAGGTCTACGGGGAGCGCGGGCTGCTCATCGTCCCTTTCCCCGTCAAGGCGACGGAAACGCTGCTTGCTCGTGTGCGGAGATGAACGGGGCTGCTCCGAGGAACCGTCTTCCCCGGTTACGGGGCGCACGTGACCCCTGTCTGGCGCAAAGAATCAGAACCAAGCTCTCGCTGCTCCCTGGCTTTTCTGTGGCTCATCTGTAGGCTGAAGGTATGAACTGGCGCTTTGACCGGGAGTTGCTGGGCACAGTGTGGAGGCTGGCCTGGCCCACGGTGCTTTACTCTCTGTCTCAGAGCCTCATCGGTCTGGTGGATCTCTTCATGGTCCGCCGGTTCGGGAAAGATGCGACGGCCGGGCTGGGCTTCGGGGTGCATGTGCTCATGCTTGTCTCCATTGGCGCCCTGGCCGTCAGCACGGGCACGATCACGCTGGTCGCCCAATTCACGGGTGCTGAGCGGTCCAGGGATGCTAGCCGGGTCGCCGCGCAATCCATCCTGATGATGTTCGGCCTGGGGGTGGTGGTCGTGGTGCCGGGCGTCCTGCTGAGCCGGCAGATGCTCATCCTGCTGGGGGCTCGTGGGATGGCTCTCACCTACGGCGACGCCTACCTCACCCTGATGTTGTGGGGTGGACCCCTGATGCTGACGAACTTCGCTATCTTCGGCATCTTCCGGGGTGCGGGCGACACGCTGACGCCGCTCAAAATAGGCCTGGTGGTCAACGTCATCAACGTCATCGGCAACTGGCTGTTCATCAACGGCATCGGTCCCCTGCCCATGCTGGCGGTGGCCGGCGCCGCCGTAGGCACGCTCATCGCGCGGTTTCTGGGTATGGTCATCGGGGTCTCCCTTCTGGCCAGCGGTCGCTTCGCCGTAGGCCTGCGGTTCGACGGTGCCGAGGGTCGATTCAACTTCCCTCTCATCCGCCGGATGCTTCGGATCGGTCTGCCAGCGGCCATGCAGGGCTTCTTTCGCAATGGGGCCCGCGTGCTGCTGCTCCGGATCGTTGCCGGCAGCGTGCTGGGGACGACCGTGACGGCCGCTTACGCCATTGGGGGCCGTTTGAGGATGCTCACAATCATGCCGGCGCTGGCCTTTCAGGTGGCGGCCACTGCCCTTGTGGGGCAGGGGATTGGTGCGAAAGACCTTAAGCGGGCGGAAGGGATCGGCTGGGAGACAGTGAAATTATGCACGGTGGTGATGTTGCCGGTGACGCTGGCTCTGTGCGTGTTCGCAGGGCCGCTGGTGGGGGTGTTTCAGAAGGACCCGGATGTGGTCAGGGTGGGGACCACGATGATGTATTTCTTTGCCGTCAGCCAATTCTTCTCGGCCGTGGGCATTGCCAGCAGCGGGGGGCTGGTTGGGGCGGGCGACACGCGGCCACCTCTCTACTACACCGTGGTTTCCCAATGGTTTATCATGCTTCCGCTGGCCTATCTTCTGCGCGAGGCTGGGTTCGACCCGCTCGGCATCTGGACCGCATGGCTCATCGCGCCAGCCATCCAGGCCGCCCTCACGCTCCGACGCTTCCAGAGCGGCAAATGGAAAGAGATCCGGGTCTGACTATGGTCGAAGCGTCCGTTGGGGTCAGAGCGTGCGGATGAAGGCAAGTTCGGAGACGAGGGTTCCTTCGTCCACCCAGTGCTCCAGGAGCCAACTGCGGACGCTGGGCCAGTTCCAGATTCGCCGGTGGTGTTCGACGGGCAAGGCGTCCTGACCGACGGGCAGATGACGGTCGTCGCGGCCCTCGTTCGCCAGCAGCGAGCTTCCGTTCCAGTGCAGATGCCAGATGCGGTCGCCTCCCAGGTCCAGGTAGCGGTCGAGTATCTCCGGGCGCTGGGGAGCGGGGAAACGGTGTGAGTAGGTAGTGGAGTGGCTGGTATCAAGGCAGAGGCCGAAGTTGGGCGCGCCTACGTCCTGGGCAACCTGCGACCAGCTTTCAGGTGAGGTGCCGAAGTACTCGCGGATGCGGTCGTCGTCGCGTTCGGGGTCGTAGGGTTGATTGTCGGGGACGTCCTCCCAGTAGGCGCGGTTGTTCTCCAGGACAAGGTCAAGGCCCGCGCCACCGGCTCGCCGAGTGAGTTCCTGCAGGCCGGCAATGAAGAGATCGTAGTCGGAGACCTTTTTGAGTGGATGCTCCCGACCGCCTGTCTCCTTCCACAACCGTGGGCAGGGATGGACGACGATCGTCCCGATGGCCGGGATGCCCACGGCCTGCTTGATATACTCGCTGATGACCTGCAACGAGAAGCGCCGGTGCTCTCTGTCGATAGCCCCGATGTTGAGCCGACCTTCCCGGGCGAAGGGGGCGTGAGCTGTGAGCAGTCTTTCTGCGCAGGGGAGCACGAGCGAGTCGTCCCAGGCCGACGGTGCCTCACAGCCCAGGTCGTACCTGCTGGCGACCTCCAGCCCCGCGCGGACAGGGATGAGGATTCGACGCTGGAGTTGGCCTCGGTCGTTCGTGTGCATGGACTTCCCACCTCCACGTTTCACACCGAATGGATGTAGTGACCCTGACCGAAGAAGAAGAAGTAGTCCAGGACGGTGGAGAGGCCGACGGCGACGACGTAGCCCACCAGGATGCCGATGAAGAAGGGCTGGCTCTTCCGGTAGAGGTTCACGCCGCCGATCTTCAGGATGATGGTCTTGGCGGTCCAGGCGATGAAGAGGGAGAAGAGCATCTTCTGGGTGAAGTAGGTGCAGTTGACGGCCAGGCCGATGGGGTGGAGCGGCCACCAGGGCAGGCGCAGACGGAGGAAGTAGAGGAGGGCCATGGCCCCGCCTCCCACACCCATGTAGCTGAGGCGCCGCCAATCGGTGGGGAAGGGGTTGCGCATCTTCTTCACCGTATCGTTGAACACCCAGAGCCCTCCCCAGCGGAAGTGCCAGGTGTCGAAGTTGTAGGCCCCGTACTTGTAGCCGAAGTAGAGCGTGAAGGTGAGGGCGGCCACCGCTCCGACGACAAATGCTGCAATCAGGGCTGTCAGCAGCGCCCGTCGGTTCCCACGGACGAACTCACCCATCTTGGCGATCTGGCCCAGCCCGGCTGCAAAGAGCCCCTTACCCTGGCTGATGGTGGTGTAGGTGAACCCCAGGGAGGTGAGGCTGGCCGGGTTCAGGCCCCCCGGTGCGGTCCCCAGCAGGTAGGTCCCGAAGACCTGGGCCGACATCGGCCCGCGGACGTAGAGGAGCCCGGCTTCGGCGACGATGCGGGCGATGCCGACGTAAAGGATGAGGCTGCCGAACAGGTAGGCGGCGACGAGCTTGAGCTCCATCCCGGCGTGGAGCAGCCAGGCGACCAGGAAGAGCACCGAGAGGACGAGCCCCCAGACGGCCGTCCGGTAGCTCATCAGCTCAGCGGAATCGTCCACGTCCTCGGCCCGGGTGAAGGCCTTGCGGAAGACGTTCCTCAGGTGTCCCCGGGCCACCCAGAGACCCCAGGCCACCACCGCCGTCAGCGCACCGAAGCTCTGCCAGCCCGCCACCCCGTAGCTGAACTGGTCCTCGTTGCCGCCGGTGTCCACGCCCAGGCGGTTGGAGACGCCCACCTGGACGATGTAGAGCACCCGGAAGAGCCAGAGGCTAAGCAGGACGTCCAGGTTGGCGAAGTAGGCGAAGCCCAGGACGAAGAAGTTGGTGCGCAGCTCGATCCAGGGGAACCCACGGCCGATGGCGACGTACCGGTCCTTCAGTGGGATGGCCGGGATGGTGGGTGAGAAGTAGCCGAGCATGTTCCAACTGAGCACGAAGAAGCTCAGCGCTGCCCCTATCCAGAAGAGGCGGTTGTGCAGGAGACGGGGGAGGCGCGCTCCCTCCTCCCGCTCCGTGAGGGCCACGGGGACGGTCACCAGTGGGTAGGCCAGCCTCTCGTTCTCACTCCACTGCTTGCGCAGGATGACCAGCACGGCCAGGGTGGCGAAGGTGACGACGGCTACGAAGAGGAGACACCAGAAGAGGGGCACCAGCCACACCGACCAGGGGATGCCCTTGCCGGCGGGGAGTCCCTCGAAGAACCACTTCAGTGCCCAGAACTGCTTGGGGGCGAGCCAGTCGGGGACGTGGGCGTGGAGGAACTCGGCCCAGCGGTTTTCGGCGTCGGCGAAGTAGTGGGGGCTGGCCAGGACCACCAGGAGGAAGCCGGTGAGGCCGTTGCTGGGTATCATGCCGGCTGCCATCACCATAACGAGGATGACGAAGAGCTCGCTTCGGGAGAGTCCCCGGGCCCCCAGGGCCCGCGCCAGCGGCACCGCCCCGGCCACCAGCAGGACGAAGGTGAGGAAGGTGAAGATGGGGAAGTGGCTGTAGTTGGTGGAAGAACCGCTGATGACGTATTCGCCGTAGATCATGACGAACACGACCAGCACCACCAACACCAGCCCCAGGGCCACCGAGCGCAGGGTCAGGCGGTCCTGGGAGGGTTCCAGGGGGTGTCTGTCGTCGCTCGTCGGAGAAGCCCTTCCCTATTGGCGGCGTTCGGTCACGCCAACTGTAGCCAGGGAAGGGCTTGGGGACAAGGGTCTATGTCGGAGGGCACTGCTAACCGTTCACACCCCGTGGACGTAGTGTCCCTGGCCGAAGAAGAAGACGTAGTCGATGACGACGGAGAGGACGACGGCAAGCCCGTAGCCTACCAGGATGCCGATGAAGAAGGGTCGGCTCTTGCGGTAGAGGTCCACGCCGCCCACCCTGAGAATGACCACCTTTGCGGCCCAGGCGATGAAGATGGCCACGAAGGTCTTCTGGATGAAGTAGGTGCCGTTGATGGCCAGGCCGATGGGGTGGAGCGGCCACCAGGGGAGTCTCAAGCGCAGGAAGGTCAGCACGGCCATGATCCCACCACCTATCGCCATGTAGTAGAAGGCCTGCCAGTCGGTGGGGAAGAGGTTGCGCATCTTGCTCACGGTGTCGGTGAAGACCCAGCCGCCACCGTAGCGGAAGTGCCAGGTGTTGAAGTTGAAGGCCCCGTAGCGGTAACCGAAGTACAGGGTGAAGACCAGCGCCGCCGCTGCCCCCACCAGGAAGGCCGACACGATGGCTCCCAGCAGGGCCCGCCTGTTCCCCCGCACGAACTCACCCATCTTGGCGATCTGACACAGTCCGGGGGCGAAGAGACCCTTGCCCTGACTGATGGTGGTGTAGGTGAAGCCCAGGGTGCTCAGACTGGCCTGACTCACGCCGGCCGAGCCGAAGAGGCCGGTGGCGAAGACCTGGGCCGACATCGGCCCCTGCAGGTAGACCACGCCCGACTCGGCCACCAGACGGGAGATGCCCACGTAGAGGATGAAGATGCCGGTGAGGTAGCCGGCGATGAGCTTGAGTTCCATCCCGGCCCGGAGCAGCCAGGCGACCACGAGGACGAGAGAGATCAGGAGTCCCCAGACGGCCGTCCGGTAGCTCATCAGCTCGGCGGAATCGTCCACGTCCTCGGCCCGGGTGAAGGCCTTGCGGAAGACGTTCCTCAGGTGTCCCCGGGCCACCCAGAGTCCCCAGGCCACCACCGCCGTCAGCGCACCGAAGCTCTGCCAGCCGATGAGCCCGGCCCAGCTCCACTCGTCCCCGCGACTGCCGATGTCCACGCCCAGACGGTTGGAGAAGCCCACCTGGAGCATGTAGACCACCCGGAACAGCCAGATGCTCAGAAGCACGTCCACGTTGGCGAAGTAGGCGAAGCCCAGGACGAAGAAGTTGAGACGCCACTCGATGGCCGGGAACCCCCGGGCCACCGCGAACCACCTGTTCCGCAGTGGAATCTGAGGGATCGT
>CAZIBA010000111.1:0-6890 GCA_964536795.1 uncultured Planctomycetota bacterium
CCAGTGCAGCTTCTTGAACCGCTTGAGCACGAAGTAGTCCACCGGACCGATGACGATCACGTAGCCGATGAGAAAGACGGCCACCACCACGACGTTGACGGGTGTGAACCCGGGGAAATCGTTGAGCGGACGGACCAGCGGCTCGGACACGGGCCGCATGGTACTCACCTGCCTGTCGTCGGCGGCCGTGGTGTTCAGGCCCAGCACCGAAGCCCAGAAATCGTTCCGCCGGCCAAGCCGCGCGAAGGGGCTGGCCGCCGGGTCGAAGCCGATGAGGGTCACCCGCCCCTGGCCCACGGTGCCGCGCACGATGACCGGCCGACCCTGGTGGCTCATCAGCACCTCGCCGCGCACGTCGGTCAGGCGCAGCAGCACCACCTCCTTCTTCACCTCGGTCGGCAGCCCGTAAGCCGACAGGGCCGGAAGCTCGGCCACCAGTTCGGTCCCCGTGGGTACGGCCGGCAGGAGCTCCGCCAGGAAGGAGCGGGTGAGCGCCTGCCAGCCCGAACCTGCGGCCAGCACCAGGTGTCCACCCCCGACGACGTAGTCCACCACCGCCTCCCGCTGGGCGACCTCGGTCAGCTCCGACGGGTCGGGGTTGAACCAGACCAGGAAGTCGGCCCCCTCGTAGCCCAGGGCCCGGTCGGGGGCCCGGGCGGTCGTGTGAAAGACCACGTTGGTCCGGACCTGAGCCCGGCCCTCGTAGAGGCCCCCGATGCCGCTGCGCATGGCCCCGGACGTCCTGAGCACGGCGATCAGGGGGTCGGCCGCGGGCAGCATCACGGGCGGGTCCCACCGGCTTCGCACCCGGACCCTCCGGCCCTCCCGCAGGCGCCACTCGAAGCTGGCCGCAGTCCTCCGGTAGGTCGAGGTGGGCGCGCGGAGGTAGAGCCAGTGACGGGCGGGTGTGTCGGCCACCAACTCGACGGGCTTGCTGAAGACGGGCACCACCCGCTGGTCGCCGACCGCCTCCACCTCCAGCACCGCCGTGCAATCACGACCCACGCTCTCCAGCTCCAGGTAGAGGGGCGACCACAGGCCCGACTTCACCGCCCCACCCAGGCCCCAGTCCTCACTGTAGACCTTGAACTCCTCCGCAGCGAAGGCCGGTGCCAAAAGCACAGAGCAGAGGAGGAATACTACGGGCAGCGCCCCGTAGCGGAGCCAGGGCACGAACGACCCGCTGGCCCCCCGAAGGCGAAGGCGAGTCGTCGGCGGCCCCCCCGAGCCGGGATTGCGGGTGCCCCGCCAGCCGGCGGGCCCACGGGTCAGTGGCACGGTCCTCTCCCCTTTCATCTCTACCATCGAGACAAGGGGCTTAAGCCCCT
Organism: uncultured Planctomycetota bacterium; assembly: GCA_964536795.1. Taxonomy (GTDB): domain Bacteria; phylum Planctomycetota; class DG-23; order CBDVDV01; family CBDVDV01; genus CAZIBA01. Next base: position 1,329 of record CAZIBA010000111.1, read on the forward strand.
TGTCCAATCGGAAAAAGGGAACGAGATTGCTTTCCTTCCGACTCAGCCGACTTCCGTGAGGCACCGCCTCTCCCAACCTGCCGGTCGGGCCGTCCGGGAACAAGCTCTTTCCGGACAGGCATTGCGTACACTCGCGACAAGCGAAGCTTGACGGACTCATGCGCAAGTAGGCAGCGCACACGGACGTGACCTCTCTGCGAAAGAGATTGCCCTCCCCTTCTCAGACGTAGACCCGACGGTTGTAGACGTACCACTCGACCATAAGCAGCACCAGGCCCACCAGGGCCAGCCAGGGCCAGAGCTCGCGGTTCTCCTTGCCCACCCGGACAGCAGCAGCCACCTCGACCTTCTGCCACTGCAGGCTCTTCCTGGGAGTCAGGTCCGACTCCCGTCGGTCCAGCAGGTTGACCACGTAGGTCCTTTCCCGGTCCTCCCCCAGGTGGAAGGTGTAGGCCCCACAGGTGTAGGTGTCGGCGAAGGTCACCCGCCCGGAGCGCACGGGCACCGTCCGGGTCGAGCCGTCGGGTGAGTCCACCTCCACCGTGTCGCTCCCGGGGGTGGCGGCGAAGCTGATGGCCGTCCCCGGCTGGACCTGGGCCGCCCCTCCGGTCAGTTCCACCCCGCCGAAGTAGCGGACCACGTTGGCCAGAAAGACCGGGAAGCTCACCCGCAGGGGCCAGCGCGAGGCGAACAGGTCGAAGCCCACCACCACGATCCGGTGGCTGGGCGAGGACCACCAGAGCACCAGGGGCCCGGAGTCGGCCTCGACCAGGGTGCGGGTCCCCAGCGGCCCGGTCACCTGGAGGGCCCGTTCGAGGAAGAGGTGGGAGAAGTTCACGTACTGGTTGACGGGGTGCACGCTGTCCCAATCCACGACCACCGGCTGTTCCACCTCGCCGGTCGAGCTGAACCCTTCCAGCGGAGGCAGCGACCCCAGGAAGAGGTAGGCCCCGGGAGGGAGCGTCGGCGGCCAATGACGGTCGATGATGACCAGCTCGTAGTCCTGGAGCTGGAGCTCGCCGGAGGCGACGCCGGCGTCGAACTCGGCCGGGGTCATGCTGACGGGCTGACAGAGCTCGTCGTGCTTCAGTGCCAGCTCCAGGAAGTAGTTCCCCGGTGAGACCGTCAGGGTGCGCACCTTCCGGGGCTGGAGCAGGTGGAGCCAGGCGGTGTTGTCGGTGGCCAGGTCGTCCTCGGGCGAGAGGACCACCTTGACCAGACCCTCGACCAGGTCGGGGTCGGAGAAGGTGACGGGGGCGCTCTGGCCGGGGGGGATGGTGAGGGCCCGGGCGGCGAAGAGCTTGTCTTCACGATAGAGGTCCAGGCGCACCTCGGCCGTGGTCAGGCCGAAGTTCTCCACCCGGACGAATATCTGGGGCTGGTCCCAGTCCTCAATGCTTCGGCGGGCGTCCACGGCCGTTATGCCCACGTTCTGGGAGGCCAGGCCCACCTTGACGAAGTCGAGCTCGACCTGGGGGGTGTTGACGATGCTTTCGGTCTCGAACCCCCCGTCGCTGAGGAGGTAGAGCCTGGCGTTGCCCACCTCCCGACCCAGGGCGGTGACCAGGTCCACGGCCTGAGCGAAGTCGGTGGAGGTCTGACGGGTCTCCAGCCCCCCGATGGCCTGGCGCAGTCGGGCCTTGACGTCGGTGAAGGGCACCAGCACGGCCGGCTTGGCGTCGAAGGTCATCACCATCATCTGGTCGCCCCGGCCCATGTTGGCCACCAGCTCCAGGGCCTGGCGCTTCGCCGCCTCCAGCCGGCTGGGCCGCTCGTCGGTGGCGGCCATGCTGGCCGAGGTGTCGATGAGACAGATGTGACGGCGACCCCCACCGGCACGCACGCGCGCGGCCGGTCGGGTCAAGGCCATCACCAGCAGGGCCAGCAGGGCCAACTGCAGGTAGAGGAGCAGGTTCCTGCGCAGGCGCTGGAAGGGACTGTTCACCCGCATGTCCTCGACCGCCCACTTCCAGAGGTAGGTGCTGGAGACGGGCTCCTCCTTCCGCTTCAGCTTGAGGAAGTAGAGGAGCAGGATGACGGGCAGAAGCCCCAGTAAGGCCAGAGATGCCGGCGCCAGCAAGCTCATTCCACCAGCCCCCGTCGTCGGAGATAGTCCAGTACCAGGACGTCAAAGGCCACACTGGTCGGCGCCAGCAGGTAGTTCATCCCCCGGCGGCCGGCGTAGCTCTTGAGCGCGGCCACGAACCCTTCCACCGTCTTCCGGTAGGTCCTGAGCAGCGGGGCGCTGATGGTGATCTCCGTGGTGTCCTCGTCCTCCACGTCCACCAGCTTGAGGTCACCCACCAGCACCGGTTCCAGCTCCTCCCGGGCCAGGACGTGGAGGATGAAGACGTCCTGGTCCGTGGCGATGAAGTAGCGCAGGGCCTCCTCGTAGCCGGCCTTGTCCAGGAAGTCGCTCACCAGCACCACCACCCCCTTGCGCCGGTGGGTGAGGGCGAACTGCTTGAAGCTGGGTTCCAGGGCGGTGGCGCCCTCGGGCTGGACGGCCAGCAAAAAGTCCAGCACCCGGAGCACCTGGTGCTTCCCCCTCAAGGGGCCCAGGGAGCTGGTGGCACCCTGGGCGAAGGCCTGAAGCACCACCCGGTCGTAGTTGGCCAGGGCGATGTAGCAGAGGGCGGCGGCCACCTTGCGGGCGTACTGGAACTTGCTGGGCGAGCCGTAGCCCATGGACTCACTGGCGTCCAGAAGCACGTAGACGTGCAGGTCCTCCTCCTCCAGGAAGAGCTTGAGGAAGAGGCGGTCCAGACGGGCGTACAGGTTCCAGTCCAGGAAGCGCAGGTCGTCACCCAGGGCGTACTGACGGTAGTCGGCGAACTCCACGCTCTGACCCCGCTTCTTGGTCAACCTCTCGCCCCGGATCCGGCCGACGATGATCTTGCGCGAGACCAGCCGAAGCTGCTCGATCTTGCTCATGAACTCGGCGTCGAGGATGTCCTGGTAGCGGACCTCGGTCATCGGCTCTCCTCAGCGGGACCCTGGTCGGTCCCCGGGGGCGCTGGGGCCGGGGCCGCCACCCCCTCCAGCTCGGCCCGGGGCACCCGGGCCAGGACGTCCTCCAGCACCTGGTCGGTGGAGATGCCCTCGGCCTCGCCCTCGAAGTTCAGGATGAGGCGGTGGCGGAGGGCCGGCAGGGCCAGGGCGGCCACGTCCTCGAAGGCCACGTTGTAGCGTCCGGCCAGGAGGGCCCGCACCTTGCCTCCCGTCACCAGCACCTGGGCCCCCCGGGGACTGGCCCCGTAGCGGACGTATCGGCTGACGACATCGGTGGCGTACTCGCCCTCCGGGTGGGTGGCCAGGACCAGGCGGACGGCGTAGTCCTTGACGTGCTGGGCCACCACCACCCCGGCCAGGAACTCCCGCCAGCCGACGATGGCCCGCCCGTCGGTGACCTTCTCGGCCCGCTCCAGCAGCCCCTCGGTGGTGCGGTCGAGGATAGTGATGAGCTCCCCGCGGTTGGAGAACTGCACCAGCAGCTTGAACATGAAGCGGTCGAGCTGGGCCTCGGGGAGGGGATAGGTGCCCTCCATCTCGATGGGGTTCTGGGTGGCCAGGACCACGAAGGGCGGCTCCAGGACCCGGGTCTCCCCGCCCACGGTCACGCTGCTCTCCTGCATGGCCTCCAGCAGGGCCGACTGGGTCTTAGGGGTGGCCCGGTTGATCTCGTCGGCCAGCAGGACGTTGGCGAAGACCGGCCCGGGCTGGAACTCGAAGAACCGTTTCCCGGTCTCGTCTTCGAAGACCATGTTGGTACCGACGATGTCGGCCGGCATCAGGTCGGGGGTGAACTGGATGCGCCGGAACCGGAGGTCCAGTATCTCCGACAGCCGACGCACCAGGTAGGTCTTCCCCAGACCGGGCACGCCCTCCAGCAGGGCGTGGCCCCCGGTGAACAGGCAGGTCAGCACCCCGTCGATGACGGCGTCGTGGCCCACGATGAAGTCCTGGACGGCCCCCTTGACGGCCAGGTAGACGCGGCGAAACTCCTCGGCCTTCTCTTCCACTTCCATGATCTGTCCTTCCCTGTCTCCTCGGGGGCCGCCTCGGAGCCCCCGATGCTCTCGCAGCCGAAAGCCTTCCTTCAGTCGGACTTCTCCTTGTCGTCCTCGGTCTGGGTGGACCCTTCACGGGCCTTCCGCTTGGCCCGGAGCAGTCGACCCAAGTAGGTCTCCTCCTCCCGGAGGACGGCGGGCCTTTCCACCTCGACCTCCGGACGGCGGACGCGCCTGACCACGGGCCTGGGCGCCTGGGCCGCACCCGTGAGCGTGGGCTCTTTTAGCTCCACCTCCCCGGTCGGCTCGAACTTGCTGGCCCGCCGACCCATCTCCTCCCGCGTCAGCTTTTTCCGTGACAGCAGTGTGGTGACGTGGGTGGGCGCAGACACCACCCGCCGACGCCCGGCCACCACCAGGGCCAGCAGCCAGCGCCAGGCGGCAAGCACCTTGGCCCACAAGGCCGCGTAGTCGAGGAAGACCCGGCGGACGAACACGTCGGCCGGCACCAGCAGCACGGCCAGCAGCAGCAGCAGGGGCCAGGCGTCCCGGAAGCTGGGGGCGGCCGCGAAGGTGCGGGCGAAAACGTCGTCGCTGGGTTCCAGCACCCGTCCCTCGGTGGCCGCGGCCAGAGCGGTCAGCATCTGCTCGTTGGCCTGGAGTTCGCGGAACTCGGCCGAGTAGGGGACCACCAGCCCCTCGGTGAAGAGGGTGGCCCGGCCCTGCTCGTCGGTGTAGTGCAGACTCACGTAGTGGGTGCCGGCCTGGCGGACGTCGAAGGCGGCCTCGTAGCGTCCCGGGCCCGTCTGCTCCAGCCGCAGCGGCAGCTCCTCGTTTTCCGGCGTCACCAGGACGCCACTGAAACGGATGCCGTTGATGAACCGTCCGTCCTCGTCGATGGCGTCCACCACGACGTGGGCCCGGTCCTCCTTGACCTCGGTCCGGGCCCGCAGCCCGGCCGCGCCGATGCGTCGGCAGCTCCAGCGCACCACCTGAGACCAGAACTGGGAGAACTTCCCCCAGCCCAGCCAGTCGGCCGCCCAGCGGCCCTTGGCGTCGGAGGTGAAGGCCACCGACCGGCCCAGCCCGTACTGCCAGTGGGCCAGCAGCGGGTCCTCGTGCTGGGAGACCAGGGGCACCTCGGCCAGGGGCTTCCCGGTGGTGGCCACGTAGCCCCGGAGCACCGGGTACTCACCGGCAGCGATGCCCGTCGTCATCTCGCTGGCCAGGGACACCCGGGGCGTGAAGGGTTCCTCGAAGATGAGCGATCGGCGGACCGTGGCCGCTTCCTTGATGAAGATCTGGGGCAGCTCGTCCGGGTTCTGGGGCTCGTAGAAGCGTCCCTGACCGATGTTGGCCACGTGCTTGAGCCGGTTGGTGAACTGCTGGGCGTGGGGACTGATGGCCACGGTGCTCACGGTGATGCCGTCGGCCACCATGTCCTCGAGCGCCTCGTCGCTGGGATAGGCCGGGTCGCCGTCGGAGATGACCACCACGTGCTTGATGGAGGCCGTCGATCCCTTGAGCGCCCGGTGGGCCTTGCCGAAAGAGG